>NZ_JBXWSB010000158.1:0-8369 GCF_059613205.1 Ruegeria sp. BHSB064 | reverse complement strand
CCGGTTCCCGTGCAGATGGCATGTCTTTACACGCACCGGCGACATCAAGACCCGAAGGCGCGTTTGTTCATGGACTTCATGATCGAACGGATCGGAAAAATCGTTCGAAGCGCTGAGCTCCCAGCTTAAAACCCCCCGGCTCTCGATCAGCTCCCGCGATAGGTCGAATAGCCGTAGGGCGAAAGCAGAAGCGGGACATGGTAATGTGCCTCTGCGTCGGACATGCCGAACCGGATTGGAACCTGATCCAGAAACAAGGGATCGTCTCCGTCCTGACCAGTTGCACGCAGGTAATCGCCTGCAAAGAAAATCAGTTCGTAAGTGCCCGTTTTAAACGCGTCCTGCGGCAATATTGGGCTGTCGGTCCGGCCATCCGCGTTGGTTACCATCTCAACCAGTTTGCGATGAGAGTTGCCGGACACGCGGTAAAGCGCGATTTTCAGCCCCTCGGCAGGGCAGCCAAGTGCGGTATCCAGTACATGAGTTGTCAAATAGCCTGCCACCGGTCTCTCCTATCATGTGCCTTTTGGTTTTTGACAGTCTGGCGCAAAGTTCGAAACAGTTGAAATGCCGAAAGAACCGGAAACAGCGTTCGGATTGATTTGATAATCAAAGGCTGTGTTCTGGGGTAAGTCTGTTGGAAACAGAAATAGAAATGGACCATACCATGCAGCCGCCGCGTTACCCCCGGGACATGATCGGATACGGAGCAAACCCTCCGCAGGCGAAATGGCCGGGCGGGGCCAAGTTGGCCGTTCAGATTGTGCTGAACTATGAAGAGGGCGGCGAAAACTGCGTGCTGCATGGCGATGACGCGTCCGAGGCGTTTTTGTCCGAGATCGTGGGGGCCGCGCAATGGCCGGGTCAGCGGCATTGGAATATGGAGTCGATCTATGAATACGGCGCGCGCGCCGGATTTTGGCGTTTGCATCGGCTGATGAAGGATCTTCCGATCACGGTTTATGGCGTGGCCACATCCCTGGCGCGTTCGCCCGATCAGGTGGCGGCGATGAAGTCCGCTGGTTGGGAAATTGCCAGCCATGGTCTGAAATGGGTCGAACACAAAGATATGGCCCCGGAAGAAGAACGCGCACAAATAGCCGAGGCCATACGTCTGCACACAGAAGTTGTCGGTGAACGCCCGCGCGGCTGGTACACGGGGCGCTGTTCCGAAAACACAGTGCGTCTGGTCGCGGAAGAGGGCGGGTTTGCCTATGTCGCCGACACCTATGCGGACGATCTTCCTTATTGGATGCAGACCGGAGGGCGGGATCAGTTGATCGTGCCTTACACGCTGGATTGCAACGACATGCGTTTTGCCACCCCGCAAGGGTTCAATTCGGGCGATCAGTTTTTCGCGTACCTGAAAGACAGTTTTGATGCACTGTACGCTGAGGGTGAGGCGGGCGTTCCCAAGATGCTCTCGATCGGCTTGCATTGCCGCCTGATTGGCCGTCCGGGCCGGGTAATGGCGCTGAAACGGTTTCTGGATTACGCGCGGGGCTTTTCTGACGTCTGGTTCGCAACGCGTTTGCAAATCGCGCAGCATTGGGCAACTGCTCATCCGCCGTTGCATCGCGTGCGTCCGTCACAGATGGACCGTAAAGGGTTCGTCGAAGCATTCGGCGGCATCTTTGAGCATTCGGCCTGGATTGCTGAACGCGCTTTTGATCTGGAGCTGGGCCCGGCACATGACACTGCTGGTGGGCTGCACAACGCGTTGACGCGCATGTTCCGTTCGGCGTCAGAGAACGAGCGCTTGGGCGTTCTGACCGCACATCCGGATCTGGCGGGCAAACTGGCGCAGGCCAAACGGCTGACACAGGAAAGCACATCTGAACAAGCCTCAGCAGGTTTGGACGCATTGACTGATGCCGAGCGAGAGGCGTTTACGGAACTGAACCAGCGCTACACGCAGACATTTGGGTTTCCCTTCATCATTGCGGTACGGGACCATAACAAGGCGTCGATCCTAGATGCCTTCCAGCGACGTATTGAACAGGATCACGCAACGGAATTTGTCGAAGCCTGCCGTCAGGTTGAACGGATCGCCGAGTTTCGGTTGCGGGATGTGTTGCCCGCATGACCCGGCAGATCGTGACAGAAACAATCTCGGCAGGCGCATTTGCCCCTTTTGGCGATTTGATCGAGGCGTCTGGGCCGCCCGACAAGATCATCAACCAAGGGCAATGCGGGCGGTTTCATGACCGCGCGCAGTTGGATTTTTCTGATGGCCGGGCCGGGCTGAGTCTGTTCAACGCCAACCCCCGCGCGCTGCCCTGTACGCTTGAGATGGTCGAACGCCATCCGGATGGCAGTCAGGCTTTCATTCCCATGACGCATCAGCCTTTTCTGGTGATCGTCGCGGCAGACAATGCCGGGGAGCCGGGCGTCCCGCGCGCGTTCATAACCAAGCCGGGCCAAATGGTGAATTACCACCGCGGCACGTGGCATGGCGTTCTGACACCTTTACATGGCCCAGGTCTGTTTGCGGTGGTGGACAGGATCGGCACCGGATCAAATCTGGAAGAACACTGGTTCGACACACCTTACGAGGTGGTGCCGAAACCCAACGAAGCCGCGGGATAAGCGGCAATACCCCCGTGAACTCTGACTGAGAGGACAGTGCCCATGGCCGAAACTTCAATTGGAACACCCGAACAGCTTCGGGATCCGAATTTCACACCCGCGCTGCACAAGGCGATTCCACTGGGTATTCAGCACGTTCTGGCGATGTTCGTCTCAAACGTGACGCCTGCAATCATTGTCGCAGGTGCGGCTGGGTTTGGGTTTGGTTCGAACTCGCCCGATTTTCCAGAGCTTTTGTACTTGATCCAGATGTCGATGCTGTTCGCGGGCGTGGCAACATTGTTGCAGACGGTCACTCTGGGTCCGGTTGGGGCGGCGTTGCCGATTGTTCAGGGAACAAGTTTTGCCTTTCTGCCGATCATGATCCCGCTTGTGGCGGGCAAAGGGGTGGACGGGCTGGCTGCTTTGTTCGGGGGTGTGATCATCGGCGGAGTGTTCCATGCCTGTCTGGGGGCTGTCATCGGTAAGATACGCTTCGCTTTGCCCCCACTTGTGACCGGTCTTGTGGTCACAATGATCGGTCTGGCGTTGGTCAAGGTTGGCATCCAGTACGCTGCCGGAGGGGTTCCGGCAATCGGTACGCCAGAATACGGGTCAATGCTGAACTGGTCAGCGGCGATGGTCGTTGTTGTTGTAACGCTTGCGTTGAAATTCTTCGCCAGGGGAATGCTTTCGGTTTCAGCCGTCCTGATTGGTCTGGCGGTTGGGTACCTTTATGCATTGCTGGTCGGGATGGTGACCTTTGAGGCGATTGGTACAAGCTGGGGTCGCGCTTCGGCGTTTGCTCTGCCTGTTCCGTTCAAATACGGGTTTGAATTCTCATTTGCGGCTGTGATCGGTTTCTGCCTCATGGCCTTTGTCTCGGCTATCGAAACCGTTGGCGACGTTTCGGGTGTAACCAAGGGGGGCGCAGGGCGTGAGGCAACGGACGAAGAGATTGCCGGTGCAACCTATGCTGACGGTTTCGGCTCGGCACTGGCCGGTGTGTTTGGTGGCTTGCCCAACACGTCCTTCAGCCAGAATGTCGGTCTGATCGCGATGACAGGCGTGATGAGCCGCCATGTCGTGACCATTGGTGCCTTGTTCCTGATCCTGTGCGGGTTGGTTCCCAAGGTGGGTGCGATCATCCGGACCATTCCTATTGAGGTATTGGGCGGAGGCGTCATTGTCATGTTCGGGATGGTCGTGGCTGCGGGTATTTCGATGCTGTCAGATGTAGATTGGAACAGGCGCAACATGGTGATCTTTGCGATCTCGCTTTCCATCGGATTTGGGTTGCAGCTTGAACCCGACGCGGTTCAGCACTTGCCGGACACGTTGGGTATCCTGATGAAAAGTGGTCTTCTGCCGGCGGCGGTTATTGCGATCGTGCTCAACCTCATCCTGCCGGAAGAACTGACTGACGAAGCCACCGAAGAAGTATCGGGTGGAATGTCCGGGCATGGTGCAGGCAGCCTGCCTGGGCACAAGTAACCCGTTCCTCGCCGGATCACGCGCCATCCTTTAGGGCCGCGATCCGGCTACTCCGTCGCCATAAGGCGGGCGACGTCCAGCATCCGGGCCGAAAAGCCCCATTCATTGTCGTACCAGCCGAAGATCCGAACCTGATTTTTCCCGACCATGCGGGTTTCCGGCCCTGCAATGACCAATGATTCCGGGCGCGCGCGCAAGTCAGACGAGACCAGCGGCATATCTGTCCAGCCAAGCACGGGCGAGGCAGAAACAGCCTTTTTCAGCGCTTGGTCAAAGGTGCTGATGCTGAGGCCATGCTCAAGTGTCACGATTAAGTCCACGGCCGAAACGCTGGCCGTGGGCACACGGACCGCCGCGCCGGAAATGCGCCCGGCCAGATGCGGCAGGACCACATCGATCAGATGCATGGCGCTTGACGTTGTAGGGACCATTGACAGCGCACCGGCCCGCGAACGGGCAAGGTCGCCACGCGGCGCGTCCACCATCGGTTGGCTATTGGTATAGCAGTGGATGGTGGTCATATGACCAGAGGCAATGCCTGCGATGTCGTCGATCATCTTGACCAGCGGTGCCAACCCATTGGTGGTGCATGAGGCGTTGGACACGATCCTCGCGCTGCCCAGTTGATCCTCGTTGGCGCCCAAAACAATGGTCACATCCGCTGCAGGCGACGGGCCAGATATCAGCACCTTACCCGCGCCTGCGGTCAGACCGCGACGCGCAACGTCAGAGCTGCGGGCTATGCCCGTGCAGTCCAGCATCACGTCGACACCCGACAGATCAACGCGGGTCAGGTCGGCACTGTGGGTCATGGGAATCGTCCGCCCATCCACAATCAGCGCGGCATCCCCTTCGGACACATCGCCCGGGTAGGGGCCGAATGTGCTGTCATATTTGAACAGGTAAGCGCAGGTTTCCAGCGGTGCGATGTCATTGATCAGCACCAGCTCGATATCTGACCCTTCCGGCAGGGCCAGAACCTGCCGCAGGATCGTGCGGCCGATACGGCCGAATCCGTTAATCGCGAGTTTCATGCGCAAGCTATGGCAGGCCGTTCGGGCGACCTCAATGCCCTAACTGGCGTACTGTCAGTTGCAGCTGACCTGCGAAAAGAACTGACCCGAGATGTTCTGATACATACTGGCCACAATCGGTTTACATCCGGTTGCCTGCTGAATGGCGGCGATGGCCTGAAGGGTGCGCAACCGTGGTGGGGGGCCAAACGGTTTGAGATTGTTGTTGTCACGCGTGGCACGGTACACAACCGGCGCGTCCGAGACCTGTGTCACCGCCCAGGTGCGGCTCATGACGAACACGGATTTGGTCTCTTCCTTGGCGGAAATGGGCGAGGTGAAAAGGGTCGCAGACGCGGCGAGTGCGGCAATGGCCAGCAGGGCAGGGCGCAGTTTCATGGAACAATCTCCAATGCTCAAAATCAGAATTTGCTTGGATTTCAGCAAATTCCGACGCGCGTGTGAAGCCCCGAAGCCATAAATTCACGGCACGTCCCAGCGAGCCGACTTTTTACCTGGGGTGCAAAGACAAGGGCATATGCCGGTTGACGTCCTTATACAGCAGATACCGGAACCGCCCCGGACCACCTGCATAACAGGCTTGCGGGCAGAAGGCGCGCAACCACATGTAATCGCCCGCTTCGACCTCGACCCAGTCCTGATTGAGGCGATAGACGGCTTTGCCTTCCAGCACATAAAGCCCGTGCTCCATCACATGGGTCTCGGCAAACGGGATGACCCCGCCCGGTTCGAAATTGACGATGTTCACATGCATGTCGTGGCGCAGGTCCTGAGGGTCGGCAAACCGCGTTGTGGACCAGCGGCCATGTGTTCCCGGCATTTCAACCGGTGTCACGTCACGTTCGTTGGTTATGATCGGATCGGGCAAAGGCAGCCCGGGCACCGACTGATAGGCTTTGCGAACCCAGTGGAACCGTGCCACCGCATCGCTCGTGTTGTGCAAAGTCCAATCGTTTCCTGGCGGGATATAGGCATAGCCCCCTGTTTCCAAAACATGTTTTTCGGTGTTCAGGGTCAAGGTGACGGTCCCCTCGACCACAAAAAGAACGGCCTGGGCCTGCGCCTCGGTTTCAGGCTGGTCGCTGCCACCGCCCGGTTGCACCTCCATGATATATTGCGAGAATGTCTCGGCAAATCCACTGAGCGGACGCGACAGAACCCACAGGCGCGTGCCTTCCCAGAAAGGCAGGGAGCTGGTGACAATGTCACGCATCGTACCTTTGGGAATGACCGCATAAGCGTCCGTGAACATGGCGCGGTCGGTCAACAGTTGGTTCTGGCCGGGATGGCCTCCGGTCGGGGCGAAATAGGTTGGTTGGGTCATATTGAGCCTCGGGGGTCGTTTGTCAGGCACTATGGGCGCAAAGACCGGGCGCAGATAGGTCCACCGGCGCGATAGGTTTGTTCGGGATAATTTGAAGGTCGACGTCAGGGGCTTGGCCCTGCTGCGGCAGAGGTATATCCTTGGACCCAAATGATTTCAGTTCTGTGAGGCCGCTATGAAAGCCCTGTTTTTATCCGCAATCGCCGCTAGTGGTGTTTTTTTGATGACCGGTTTGGCAGACGCCAAGCCATTGTCGCGAATCATTGCAGAGATGGGCCTATCGCCCGCAGATTTCGAAGTGGTCAATGCAACCGCGAACACGATGCTGACCAGTGGTACGCCTTCTGTTGGTCAAGAGCGGGCCTGGAAAAACGACGATACCGGATCGAAAGGCACGATCCGAGTGCAAAATGTGCAGGGCAACTGCGTCAGCCTGCAGCACGTCGTTCAGCCGGAAGGCGGGGATCAGAGCCGCGAGATCAGAACCCGCCGGTGCAACGACGGCAATGGCAACTGGATTCTCACGCCCTGATCTGCGGCAACGGCCTCAATAACCCTGCGCCCGATCCACTTCATGCAGCAAGGGCGCGCCAGCGCTGAGCCGCCGAAAGTTCTCGGCAACATCCGAAAGCGCGTCACCCAGATGCCACCCCGAAACATGCGGTGTAATCGTCACGCCGGGATGGGCCCATAATGGGCTGTCCTGCGGCAGTGGTTCGACCGATGTAACGTCCAGCACGGCATGACCGGGTGTGCCTTTATCCAGCGCTTCGATCAGGGCGGCCTCATCAATCAGATCCCCGCGCCCGGCGTTCAGCAATTGGCTGCCGGGTTTCATCATGGCCAATGTTTTTGCATCGAACAAACCAACCGTCTGAGGCGTCGAAGGCAAAATCGCGCACACATGATCGCATTGACCCAAAAGGTCAGGCAGGGTGTCTTGCCCGTGCAGACAGTTCACGCCTTCTATGGATTTTGGTGTGCGGCTCCAGCCCATGACCTGCAATCCGACGGCCCGCAGCATCAGGGCGGTGCGGGCCCCGATATGACCCAGCCCCAGAACGCCAACGCGTGTGTCTGGTGTAAAGATCGGCTCTCGCGGCGACCATTCCGCCCGGGATTGGGCGGCCTCGTGGAACGCCATGTGTCGTTGGGCGCGTAGGATGTATGCCACAAACCACTCGGCAATGCCCTGTGCAGGGGCATCCGGTTTCAGGCGCGCGATGCGGACATGGGCCGGAAGGTCGGGATGGCTGACAATGGTTTCCACGCCCGCCCCCAACTTCTGAACCAGTTTCAGGTTGGGCAGTCGCGCGGGATGGTCGCTTTGCATGCCGACCAGCGCCAGCATCGTGATGTCTTCCGGGTTCCCAAGCGTTTGGGGCGTGCGGATATCCGCATCCGGCGCTGCGGCCTTCAATTTGGCAGCAATTTCTTCATCGCCTATCCAATCGGACAACCCGGTTTCGATCAACAACGCCATGCGCGGCTCCTGCGTAGAATTTGGTGTGGTGACGTCCCGTCACTGTGGTGGACAGGCTCGGGGCAGTTAAGCCATCCTTGCTGCAAAAGTATAGCCCGGTTCCGACGCCTGAGGAGGATGCTTCCGTGAACATGTCATTTACCCTGCGCGAGGAAAACCGCGTTCTTCTGGAACGTGTTTCTGAAATGATCCGGAATGAGATCATGCCGCTGGAGGAGGAATACCACGCGGAAATCAACAAGGGCGACCGCTGGCAATACACACAGCGCCAAGCCGAAATTCTTGAAGGGCTAAAGGCCAAGGCCAAGGCGGCGGGTCTGTGGAATTTCTGGCTGACCGACAGTGACAAGGGATTTGGCCTGACCACCGTGGAATACGCATATTTCGCCGAAGAAATGGGAAAGACCCCGCTTGGGGCCGAAGTGTTCAACTGTTCGGCCCCTGACACAGGCAACATGGAAGTTTT
>NZ_JBXWSB010000157.1:0-8417 GCF_059613205.1 Ruegeria sp. BHSB064 | reverse complement strand
ACAGCCACCAGCGCGGCATCGGGTTGTCGAATTCCTCGATCCCATCCCAGGAATGGCCGGTTGTGTTTGGATCACCCGGCTGTTTTTCAGGTGTCTTGCTCATTGCCGCGCCTCCTTGGATGTGGCGGGTTTGTCTTGATGCCGGAACGGGATATTTGCGGTGTCGTTGTATTCTTTGCTGGCACCAGGGCGGAACACCCAGATGATGATGCCGATAAAGAAGACGAACAACACAAGCAGCATCCAGCTATCCGCGAACTGCCGTAGGAGTGTATATTCTTCCATCACACCCTCCTTAGCGGCTTGCGTCCGGGGTGAAGGTCGAGAAATCGACCAGCGTGCCCAGCATTTGCAGATAAGCAATCAGCGCGTCGGCTTCGGTCAGATCAGACTGGCCGTCGAAGTTGCGCACGTTGACCTTGTCGCCATAGCGTTCCAGCAGCCCGTCATAGTCGCTGTCCGGATCGGCCTGTGCACGGAAATCGGCCACGGCGTTCTCCAGCATGTCTTCGGTATAGGGCGTGCCCACCAAAGCGTTGGCGGCCATGATGTCACCGATATACTCACCGTCGATCTTGCGGGTTTCCAGGAAGCCATATTTAGGCATCACTGATTCCGGCACCACCGACTGTGCATCGCGCAGGTGGCGTACATGCCAGTCGTCCGAGTAGCGGCCCCCCACACGCGCCAGATCAGGTCCGGTACGTTTGGAACCCCACTGGAACGGGTGGTCGTACATCGATTCAGCCGCCAGCGAGTAGTGGCCGTAGCGTTCGACCTCATCCCGCATCGGACGGATCATCTGGCTGTGGCAGACATAGCAGCCTTCACGCAGATAGATCTCACGACCCGCCATTTCGAGTGGGGTGTAAGGGCGCATGCCCTCCACCTTTTCGATGGTGTTCTCAAGATAGAACAGCGGGGTGATCTGAACGATGCCACCGATGGTTACGACCAGGAAGCTGAAGATCAGCAGGAGGGTCGCGTTGGTCTCGAGGATCTTATGTTTGTCGAGAATTGCCATTGCTCCGGCCCTCCTTATTCAGCCGGGACCGCGACGGTCAGGCTGGCCTCTTTGGCCGGCGCTTTCCGCACAGTCATCCACAAGTTGTAGCACATGATCAGTGAACCAGCGACGAACAGGACACCGCCCAGCGCACGCACCACATACATCGGGAATTTGGCAGCCACGGTGTCGGCGAACGAGTTCACCAGGAAGCCGTTGGCATCCACTTCACGCCACATCAGGCCTTCCATGATACCGGTCACCCACATCGACGCGGCGTAGAGCACGATGCCGATGGTGGCGAGCCAGAAGTGCCAGCTGACCATCTGCAACGAGTACAGACGCTCACGCTTCCACAGGACAGGCACCAGGAAGTACAGCGCACCAAAGGTGATCATACCGTTCCAGCCCAGCGCGCCCGAGTGCACGTGACCAATGGTCCAGTCGGTGTAGTGGCTCAGCGAGTTCACCGCGCGGATCGACATCATCGGGCCTTCAAAGGTGGACATGCCGTAGAAGCCGACCGAGATCACCATCATCCGGATCACAGGGTCGGTGCGCAGCTTGTCCCATGCGCCCGACAGGGTCATCAGACCATTGATCATACCACCCCAGGACGGCATCCACAGGATCACCGAGAACACCATGCCCAGCGTCGAGGCCCAGTCAGGCAGCGCGGTATAGTGCAGGTGGTGCGGACCAGCCCAGATGTAAAGGAAGATCAGTGCCCAGAAGTGGATGATCGACAGCTTGTACGAGAAGACCGGACGCTCGGCCTGTTTCGGGATGAAATAGTACATCATGCCCAGGAAGCCCGCAGTCAGGAAGAAGCCCACAGCGTTGTGGCCGTACCACCATTGGATCATGGCGTCTTGAACACCCGACCATACGATGACCGACTTCGAACCCCAGATGCTGACCGGGATGGTCATGTTGTTGACCAAGTGCAGCATGGCAACGGTCACGATAAACGCCAGATAGAACCAGTTCGCCACATAGATGTGGGGTTCTTTCCGCTTGATGATCGTGCCCAGATATACAGCAAGGTAAGCAACCCAAACAACGGTCAGCCACAGATCAACATACCATTCAGGTTCGGCATATTCCTTGGACTGTGTACCGCCCAGAATATAGCCAGTCGCGGCCAGCACGATGAACAGCTGATAGCCCCAGAACACGAACCATGCGAGGTTGCCGCCCCACAGACGCGCGGCGCTGGTGCGCTGTACCACGTAGAACGATGTTGCGATCAGCGCGTTACCGCCAAACGCAAAAATCACCGCCGAGGTGTGCAGCGGACGCAAACGTCCAAAGTTCAAATACCCTTGCGCCCATTCGAAGTTGAGCACCGGAAACGCCAGCTGGAACGCAATAAAGGTTCCCGCCAGGAACCCTACCACACCCCAAAAGGCGGTCGCGATCACGCCGTAGCGGATCACGTCATCCATGTATTCGCCCGAGCGATCGACAAGAATATCTGGCTCTTCCGTGTTTCGAAGCGTCCAGATGAACAATCCACCGGCGATAAGCATCACCAGAATCGCATGCACCTGATACGCCAAATCGCGTGCATAATTTGATCCGATGGCGGCAAACACCACGACCAGACCAAGCACGATCAGCTTGATGTAATTCGACATATTGCGTCCCTTTGCCGTGCTTCGCGCGATTTTGATTCTTTTGACACGCGAAACCTATTTGACTGGCTGCCGTTCTGAAGCACGACAGCCGCTATTGCTTTGATCTGTATCAAGACAGTTCCGCGTTTTCTGTGACACGCATTGAGGATGAAAGAGGCCAACCGGTCGCATGAGACCATATGCCCGAACTAAGAGGTCGAAATGGCGTACAAATCCCTTCTCACTGTCATGACCGAAACGCAGACAGCTCAGACCGCACTGGCGCAGATGGTGGCGCTGGCGGATTCGCAGGATGCCCATGCCGAAGCGCTGTGCCTCGGTGTCGATCGCAGCCAGACCGGTTACTATTACGCCGGAGCCAACGCACTGATCGTTCAGGAAACACTCAGCCGGGCCAATGCCGAGGCACAAGAGTTGCTGACATTTGCCCAGGATTATCTGGGCAAATCCGGTGTTCGCTGGTCCGCCGAACATGGCGTGGCGCAGATTGCCGACATCGGGCGCCATGTTGCGCATCGGGCGCGGTTTTCGGATCTGGTGATCTTACCGCATCCTTACGGCAAAGACCGTGGGGCCGAGGCCGAGCCGATTATTGAAGCGGCTATGTTCGAAGGCCATTGCCCGGTTCTGGTGGTACCTGATGACACCCCACCCCTGAAAGCGCCGCGCAACGTGATGATAGCCTGGAACGAAAGCGTCGAGGCGATGTGTGCCATCCGGCGCGCTCTGCCCTTCCTGAAAAAGGCGGAACTGGCCCGCATCGTCGTCATTGATCCACCGCGCCACGGCCCTGACCGGTCGGATCCGGGCGGAATGCTGTCTCAGATGTTGGCCCGACACGGGGTCAAATGTGAGATCGATGTGCTGAGCAAGACCATGACGCGCGTGTCAGACATTCTGAACCGTCATGCATCAGACACGGAATCGGACATGATCGTGATGGGTGCTTATGGGCATTCGCGCTTCCGCGAAGCCATACTCGGTGGCGCGACCCGCAATATGCTGGAACAGTCTTCCGTCCCAGTGTTTCTGGCGCATTGATTATTGTCTCAAAAGCAAAGAAGCCGCCCGAAACGGCGGCTTTTTTCATGCTTTACGGATAAGGCCGATCACAAACAGCAAAATCACGGCCCCAACGGTCGCGAAGAAGATCGATGAAAAGAACCCTCCGCCCACCGAAAAGCCAAGCGCGGGGAAAATCATGCCTGCCAAAAACGCCCCGACAATTCCGACGATGATGTTACCCACAAGGCCAAATCCGCGACCTTCCATGATCTTGCCTGACAGCCACCCGGCGATTGCGCCGATGAAAAGCATTGCCAGGACACTGCCGAAAACCATGTTAAGCTCCTGAGGTGTTTCTAGCCGCAATCCAAAGATCGCGGCAACTGAGTTGCGGCACAAAGACCGGGATCAAACCAAAAAGCCACCGTCCGAATCGTCACCGGCTTCTTCCATCAGACGGCCCATATCCGGAATGGTCACGTGGCGCTTGCCTTCCAACGTGATCACGCCGTCCTTTTTCAAGGCCGAGATCTGGCGGCTGACGGTTTCAAGTGTCAGACCCAGGTAATCCGCCATGGCTTCGCGGGTCAGCGGAAGGTCAAACACAATCGGCCCCGCCAGACCTTTCTGGCTGATCGACGCATCCCTGCGTGCGATGATCGACAATAGGCTGGCGATCTTTTCCCGTGCAGTCTTGCGTCCAAGCACCAGCATCCATTCGCGGGCAGCGTCAAGCTCGTCCAGTGTCATCTGCAACAGACGATGCGCGATATGCGGCGTTGTCGCCATTAATTCCTCGAAGGGCTTTTTGCGGAAGCAGCACATGACGACGTCCGTTGTCGCCTGCACATCGTAGGGTGCGGCCTCACGCCCGGGGCGGCCGACAAAGTCACTGGGCAGCAGCAAACCCACCATCTGGGTTCGACCGTCTTCCATTGTCTGCGTCAATGACGCGATACCGGCCACGACCGAGCCTACAAAATTCATCTGATCGCCGGACCAGATAATCGTTTGCCCCGCCTCGAAGCTGCGGTAATACTTAATGCTTTCAAGCTCTTCCAGCTCATCGGCATCACAACGGGCGCAGACTGCTCGGTGGCGAATCGGGCAGTCTTCGCAATTGGAATGATCAAACTGTGCTTTTACTGTCATGCGCGTTCCTACTTGATCTCCATCAAAGCAGCCAAGTTGTCGGTGCCATAAGGGTATCGCCATGATAGTGAAACCACAATTGGCAAAGCTTGGACTTTTTGACGCGAAAGTACCGCGTTACACAAGCTACCCCACCGCCCCCCACTTTAGCAATGATGTGGGAGCGGACATGTTCGGCGACTGGATTTCGGGAATCAAACCGGGCAGCGCCATTTCCCTGTACATCCATGTTCCGTTCTGCCGCAGGCTGTGTTGGTTCTGTGCCTGCCGGACACAAGGAACCCAAACCGACAACCCGGTTATTGCCTATGTGGACGTTCTGAAAGCCGAGTTGGACCTGCTTGCAGCCCGCCTGCCCGAAGGTGTGGTGCTGTCGCGCCTGCACTGGGGTGGCGGCACACCAACTTTGCTGAACGCGCAGCTGATGCGCGAATTGGCGCAGCATATTCTGGGTATCGTACCCATGGGATCTGATGCCGAATTTTCGGTCGAGATTGATCCGAACGAAATTGATGAAGCCCGTCTGGATGCGTTGGCGGGCGCAGGTATGAACCGTGCCTCGATCGGGGTGCAGGATTTCGATGACGAAATCCAACAAACCATCGGTCGTATTCAAAGCTACGACACCACCCGCGACGCCATCGACATGATCCGCGAACGTGGCATAACCAGCCTGAACGCAGATATTCTTTATGGCCTGCCGCATCAGACAAAGGTCCGGATGACTGAAAGCGTGCAGAAGTTGCTTTCGCTCAGCCCGGATCGCGTGGCTTTGTATGGCTACGCGCATGTGCCCTGGATGGCGAAGCGCCAACAGATGATCCCGTCAGAGGCTCTGCCCACGCCCGAACAGCGGCTCGAGCTGTTCGATACCGCCCGCCGTCTGTTCCTGTGGGACAATTATGCCGAAATCGGCATCGACCATTTCGCCACGCAGGATGACGGGCTGACCCATGCCTTGCGTGCGGGGCGCCTAAAGCGGAACTTCCAAGGATACACAGACGATCAGGCAGATGTTCTGATCGGCGTCGGGGCCAGTTCGATCTCACGCTTTCCGCAAGGCTATGCGCAAAACGCCTCGGCCACCTCCGCTCATACCAAAGCCGTCCGCGATGGGCAGTTTTCAACCGCCCGTGGACATCTGTTCAAAGGTCAGGACATTCTGCGCGCACGACTGATCGAAGCGTTGATGTGCGATTTCCAGATCAACAGTGCCGAAATCCTGCGTGATCACGACATCTCAGCTACCGCGCTGAATGATATGTATCAGGCGGCCAATGCGGAGTTCGATGGGCTTCTGCGGATCACCGAAGACGGGCTTTTCATCCCGCCCGAGGCGCGTACATTGACCCGGATGATTGCCCGCAGCTTTGACGCTTATGACCTGAGCAAGGCCGGGCACAGCTCGGCAATCTGACTTCTTCACAGTGGGCCGTATCTGGCCCACAGGTCGCAAAACACAACAGGGGCTTGACGCACGCCTGCGGTTTTCCCCACACTCAAGGTGCAGACTGGCCATCCAGCCTGCACCCTGAGGCGGGAAAAATACAGACAGTCCTTGCCGACGCAAAAGCGGCGGATGCCCCTTTCGTGCAGCCATTCTGCAACCTGAAAGAGGGACAACACTCATGCGCGTCTTCACCGTCCTCGGGCCCAGCCAATCGGGCAAAACTACCCTGGTCGAGGCCATCAGCCGCCTCGACGGGCGCCCCACCACATTCGATGTTTCCGGAACCGTGCATTTGCACGGTTTTTCTTATCTGGACGAGCCCTGGTGCGCGATCGACGTGGATGGCGGTGGTGATGCGCTGGCCTATGTCGGACCGGCAATGGCAATATCGGACGCCGCCGTAGTGGTTGTGCCACCCGACCCGAATGCCGCCGTTCTGTGTGCGCCCTACCTGCGACTCGTCGAAGAAGCGGGCATCCCCTGTTTCCTGTTCATCAACCGGATGGATAACCCCAATGGCCGCATCCGAGATATCATCGCGGCCCTGCAAACATACTGCACCCATCACATCGCTCTGCGTCAGGTGCCCATCCGCGAAGGGGACACGATCATCGGCGCAGTTGATCTGATTTCAGAACGCGCATGGAAGTATCAGGAAGGCCAGCCCTCGGCCCTGATCGAACTGCCGCAATCCGTAGAAGACCGAGAACAGGAAGCCCGGACCGAGTTGCTGGAAACTCTGTCGGATTTCGACGACCATCTGTTGGAACAGCTGATCGAAGACAAACAGCCACCCAGCGACGAGGTTTATGATCTGGCCGCTCAGGTCCTGCAAAACCACCAGTTGATCCCTGCTTGTCTGGGGGCTGCAAGCCATGGCAACGGGCTGACGCGGCTGATGAAGGCTTTGCGGCACGAAGCGCCTGAATTTGATATCGCCGCCGGACGCGACGAGGCTGCAGACAGCGCCCGCGCTATTGCCGGTTTTGCAGATGTTAAAAAACACATCGGAAAGATCGTCGTTCTGCGCGGCCTCGGAGACGGTGTACAAGCGCATGAGGCGTTGGGCGGTGAAACCGTAGGAAACCTGACGACGCTGGATGCCAAAACTCAAATCTCCACACTGGAAGCGGGGCAGATTGGGCTTGCGGTAAAATCCGATCACCTCAACCCCGGCTATATCTACGACAGCAATTCAGCGACGGAGCTGCCGGAATGGGCGGCTTCGCATCCGGTTGCGCATCGTCAGATCGTCTCACCCGCGCATGAGCGGGACGATGTACGCCTGTCCAACGCCCTGAGCCGTCTGGCCGAAATCGACCCCGGTCTGCACCTGCAACAGGATGAGTTGAGCGGCCATTCGATCCTTGGATCGCAAGGCCCGCAACACATGCGCCGTGTGACCGCCAAGCTGGCGGAGGATTTTGGGATCGAGATTGAAGCGGATCAGGTCGAAACCGCCTATCGCGAGACCATCCGCGCGCCCGTTGAACATCGCCACCGTCATCGCAAACAATCCGGCGGCGCAGGGCAATTCGCGGATGTGGTGATCTCAGTCGCGCCCCTGCCACGTGGATCGGGGTTCCAGTTCGAAGAGGTGGTCAAAGGCGGCGCTGTGCCCAAGAATTATATTCCGTCGGTGGAACACGGTGCAAAGGACGCGCTGGAGCAAGGCCCCGAAGGATTTCCCGTGGTCGACGTCAAAGTGACCCTCAGCGACGGTAAACACCACAACGTGGACAGTTCGGACTATGCGTTCCGCACCGCAGGCAAGAACGCGGTACGCGAAGCGCTGCCTCAGGCCAAACCGGTGGTTCTGCAACCAATCCTGAATGCCGAGATTCACCTGCCCTCCGATTTTGTTGGCGATCTCGTACCAACGATCAGTTCGCTGCAAGGGCAGGTTCTGGGATTTGAGGGCAACCCAAACGCGTCGGGATGGGAGATCTTCAACGCCCAAATCCCCGCGGTGACCGAGGATGAACTGCACCGCACCCTTGCCAGTGCCACGCGCGGAACCGGGTGGGTCAAGCTGACCTTTGATCATTATGAAGAACTGCGCGGGCCAGTGCCGAAGGCGGCGACCAAAGAAAAGGCAAGCGCGTGATGGGCTGAGACCGGCGGGCTGATCTCAGCCCGCCGCTGCAATCAGCTCGCGGGTATA
>NZ_JBXWSB010000156.1:0-8602 GCF_059613205.1 Ruegeria sp. BHSB064 | reverse complement strand
GAACTGCGCGGGCCAGTGCCGAAGGCGGCGACCAAAGAAAAGGCAAGCGCGTGATGGGCTGAGACCGGCGGGCTGATCTCAGCCCGCCGCTGCAATCAGCTCGCGGGTATAGTCGGTCTGGGCGTTTTCGAACAAAGCCTCGGCCGCACCCATTTCCACCACATCCCCATTTCGCATGACGATTACGTTGTGCGACATGGCCCGTACGACTTTCAGGTCATGGCTGATGAACAGGTAAGCCAGACCGTATTTCTTCTGCAGATCGCGCAGCAGATCAACGATCTGAACCTGAACCGTCATGTCCAGCGCGCTTGTCGGTTCGTCCAACACCAGCAGTTTGGGCCGCAAAACCATCGCGCGTGCAATGGCGATGCGCTGGCGCTGACCGCCGGAAAATTCGTGCGGGTAGCGGTCCATCGCGGCGGGATCCAGCCCCACTTCGGTCATTACCTCAGCGACCAGCTCACGCGGGGCGCGGTGAGGATCAATGTTGTGAATGGCCAGACCTTCCGCAATGATCTGCTGACAGGTCATGCGTGGGCTGAGGCTACCGAACGGGTCCTGAAACACGATCTGCATATCCTTGCGCAACCTGCGCAATTCGCGGGTAGACCATCTTCGCACGTCCTGATCGCGGAAGGTGATGCCGCCTTCGGACGCGATGAGGCGCATGATCGCCAGCGCCAGCGTGGTCTTGCCCGAGCCGCTTTCGCCGACAATGCCCAAAGTCTCACCCGCGCGTACACTCAGCGTAGCGTCATTCACCGCCTTTACGTAGCCAACGGTTCGTTTCAGGAACCCTCGCTGGATCGGAAACCAGACCTTCAGGTGATCAGTACGCGCGACCTCTTCAGCGTCTGACGCAACCGGTTCGGGCTGACCAGAAGGTTCTGCAGCCAGCAATTTGCGGGTGTACGGGTGTTGCGGATTGTCAAATATCTCACGCGTAACGCCGGTTTCGACAATCTCACCGTCTTTCATCACACAAACACGGTCGGCAATCCGGCGCACGATGCCCAGATCATGGGTAATGAACAACATCCCCATGTTTTCGGATTTCTGCAACTCGGCCAACAATTCGAGAATCTGTGCCTGGATGGTCACGTCCAATGCGGTCGTTGGCTCATCCGCAATAAGGATGTCCGGCTTGTTGGCCAGCGCCATCGCGATCATCACCCGCTGCCGTTGCCCACCAGACAGCTGGTGCGGATAGCTGTCCAACCTTTCCTCGGGGTCGCGGATACCAACTTTAGTCAGCAGCTCCAAAATCCGATCCCGCGCAGTATCCCCGGTCACACCCTGATGCAGCGCCAGCGATTCCGCCATTTGCTTCTGAATCGTGTGCAACGGGTTCAGCGAGGTCATCGGCTCCTGAAAGATGAAGCTGATGTCATTGCCACGCACATCCATCAGATGTTGCTCGGACGCACCGATCATCTCTTGTCCGTCGTAGGTCACAGACCCTTCGACCATTGCGCTGTCACCCAGCAGCGATACGGTCGACAAAGCCGTGACGGATTTCCCAGACCCGGATTCGCCCACCAACGCAACGGTTTCACCCCGATCCACGGTAAAGGAAACACCTTTGACAGCAGCGCTGACCTGACCGTCCTGCCGGAACGAGACCTTGAGGTTGTTCACATCCAGCAAGCTCATGAGAAGGTCTTTCTAGGGTCAAACGCATCCCGTACACCTTCGAAAATGAAGACCAGCAGAGACAGCATGATGGCAAAGGTGAAAAAGGCTGTGAAAGCCAGCCACGGGGCCTGCAGGTTCTGTTTCGCCTGCAACGTCAACTCTCCCAAAGAAGGTGCCGAGGACGGCAAGCCGAAGCCCAAGTAGTCCAGCGAGGCCAGGCCGCCGATGGTGCCGGTAACGATGAACGGCATGAACGTCAGGGTAGCCACCATTGCGTTAGGTAACATGTGACGGAACATGATAGTCATGTTCCCCACGCCCAACGCACGCGCGGCGCGCACATATTCAAGGTTCCGCGCCCGCAGGAATTCCGCGCGTACGACGCCGACCAAACCGGTCCAACTGAACAGGATCATCAACGCAACCAGCAGCCAGAAACTTCGGCCCAGAACAGCGAACATGATGATGATCACATACAGCGACGGGGTTGCTGACCAGATCTCGATGATCCGCTGAAAGATCAAATCCAGCCAACCGCCGAAGAACCCTTGAATGGCACCAGCAAAAATGCCGATCAGGCTGGCGGCACCGGTCACAAGCAGAGTAAACAGGATCGAAAGGCGGAACCCATATATCACGCGGGCCAGCACATCGCGTTTGGTGTCATCCGTGCCCAACAGGTTCTGACCGTTGGGCGGTAAGGGCGCGGCCCCCGGTCGGTCTACCGATGTGTTGAAAGAGTATGGGATCAACGGCCAAAGCGCCCAGCCACGCTCGAACCCTTCCGCCTGGAATGTCCCGGCGTCGATTTGTTCAATGATACCTTCGGGATCGTCGAAACACTCTTCCAGCCCGCCGCTATCGATCAGGCATTGAACCTCGGGGTCGCGGTAAATGGCTTCCGTCTGGAAATCGCCACCAAATTCCGTTTCCGCATAGAAGTTGAAGATCGGCGTATAGAACTCACCCCGGTACTTCACGAGGATGGGTTTGTCATTTGCGATGAACTCGGCGCACAGGGACAGGCCAAACAGCACCGAAAAGATGATCAGCGACCAGAACGCGCGCCTGTTGCGGCAGAAGTTGCTCCAGCGGCGCTGATTCAGAGGGGAGAGTGCCATTTACACCTCCCGCTTTTCGAAATCGATGCGCGGATCGACCAGCACATACATCAGATCGCTGATGATCCCGACAACCAGGCCCATCAGCCCGAAGATGAACAAGGTGCCAAAAATAACCGGATAATCCCGCGCCACGGCAGCCTCGAACCCCAGACGACCCAGACCATCCAACGAAAAGATGGTCTCGATAATGATCGAACCACCGAAGAACACTCCGATAAACACCGCGGGAAAACCGGCAATTACGATCAGCATCGCGTTTCTAAAGACATGACCATAAAGAACTTTGCGTTCGCTCAGGCCTTTGGCACGGGCCGTCATGACATACTGCTTTTTGATTTCATCCAGAAACGAGTTCTTTGTCAGCAGCGTCAGCGTCGCAAAGGCCGAGATCGTGAGCGCAATTGTCGGCAGAGCAATGTGCCAGAAGTAATCTGCAATCTTGCCAAAGAGGCTGAGGCTCTCCCAGTTGTCCGAGGTCAGACCACGCAGCGGGAAGATCTGCCAATACGACCCACCCGCGAACAGCACCAGCAGCAGGATCGCGAACAGAAAGCCCGGGATCGCATAAGCCACAATGATCGCCCCACTGGTCCAGGTATCAAACTGTGATCCATCTTTGATCGCTTTGCGGATGCCCAGCGGGATAGAAACCAGATAAGCAATAAGGGTCGACCACAAGCCCAGAGAAATTGAGACCGGCATCTTTTCAAGCACCAGATCAATCACGCTGATCGAACGGAAATAGCTCTGCCCGAAATCCAGGGTCAGATAGTTGCCCATCATGATAAGGAACCGCTCGAGCGGCGGTTTGTCGAATCCGAATTCTTTTTCAAGTTCAGCAATGAATTCGGGCGGCAAACCCCGTGCGCCAACATATTTGTCGTCGAAAACACCACCAGCGGGTTCAGAACCTGCGCCAGCATCACCCCCGCCCGCAAATCCTGCAAAAACATCCCCCTGACCTTCGATCTGCGCGATGATCTGCTCGACCGGTCCACCCGGCACGAATTGTACCAGCGTGAAGTTGACGATCATGATGCCCAAAAGGGTTGGAATGATCAGCAACAAGCGTCTTAGAATATAGGCGCCCATGTTATCGCAGTGCGCCTTTCGCTTTCAACGCAGCCTCTTTTTCCGGATTGATCCACCACAAATCCAGATGTCCCAGCGAATAGGGCGGCAGGTTTTCCGGGTATTCGTACATGTCGTAATATGCCGTCCAGTAGTCAGGGATGAATCCCACGGGGACCACGAAGAACTCATACCGCAAGGCGCGATCAAGTGCCATCAATGCCGTGTCCTGATCCGCCTGATTGTCGGTTTCGAAAGATGCTTCGATGATTGCGTCCACCAAGGGGCTAGCCAACCCGGCAGGATTAAAGAGGCTGAATGCAGCTTCTTCCGATCCATACATCTGACTCAACCCGCCGCCGGTGGACAGGAATGACCCGTAACGTGTGGAATAGACCATATCGTAGTCCCTCTCGCGGCTGCGAAGGGTGTACTGCGCCGGGTCAACCTTTTCAGCCGAAGCGTCGACACCAATAGACTGCAAGTTCTGAACATAGGTTTCGATCATGGTTGCTGTCGATGTCGGCAGGTTTGAAGGATAGGGAATATTCACCTTCAATGTCTGCCCTTCCGCATTGCGCCGCACATTGCCATCACCAACAGGCCAACCGGCCTCGTCCAGTATTTTCGCTGCTTTGCGAAGATTTCTCCGATCATTCAAACGCGCGGGATTTGACTCGTGGGCCAAGACAGCAGGTTCTGTCAGAAGGTCTCCGGGCACAACGTCACCCAACGCTTGCAAAAACGCCAGCTCATCACCTTCAGGCAGACCTTTTGCCTCAAGCGGGGTGCCTTGAATGAAGGAATTGCGCGGCGCATTCAGACCGAACAGTAAAGACTCGTTTACCCATTCGAAATTGAAAGCCAGCGCAAGGGCTTTTCGGACGTCTTTGTCAGCAAACTGCGGTTTTCCCAAATTGAAAACAAAACCCGATGGGGTCGGCGGACTACCATCCACGATCTCATCGCGAACCACCACGCCTTCGCTCAGCTTCGGGAAATCATACCCCGTCGCCCAAAGCTTAGGGTCGCTTTCGATACGCAGCGTGTACTCACCGGCTTTGAAACCTTCGAACGCTGCGGTCTGGTCGGCAAAATACTCGACGCGAATTGTGTCGAAATTGTTCCGACCAACGTTGAACGGCAGATCCTTGCCCCAATAATCATCACGGCGCTTGTAAACGATCCGACGATTGATGTCGTAGCTGTCAAGCTTATACGGACCTGATCCAACCGCTACTTCCAGGCGAGGCTCATCCAGGCGCCGGGACTCGTCCGCTTCGAACCACGCTTTGGAAAATACGGGGGTCGAGCCCACTGTTTCGATCAGGCTGCGGCGGGTGACTTCGGGGTTAAACGAGAACTTAACCGTATGTTCATCCAGCGCTTCGGCCCCCGTCACCATGCGACCTACGGCCTGCGCGTACGAGGGCAAGCCCTGTTCGATGAACAGGCGGTGGCTATAGACGACATCCTCCGCCGTTACGGGCGTGCCATCCCAAAAGGTTGCTTCGGGTCGCAGGTGAAAGATGACGTAGTTCCGCCCTTCGTCATACTCCAGACTTTCTGCCAATACTCCGTAATATTGCCCGACACTGTCATCCGCACTTTCAAACAAGCGATCATATTGCAGTGTCGTCAAAGCGCCGGCGCGCCCCTTGCGTGAGTAGGGATTGAGAGAATCGAACGTGCCCGAGGCCGCCAAAGACAGCTCACCGCCTTTTGGAGCATCCGGGTTCACGTAATTAAGGTGCGTGTAATCAGGGGGATAATCCAGATTGCCGAAATACGAATATCCGTGACTTCTGGTGACACCCTCATCCAATGCTTGAGAGGCTTGCGGAATGACCAAAGCAGCGCACAACCCCAATATGCCAGCCCAGGGCCGTAATTTAAGATCACGTGCAGCAGGCGTCAGGGATATCATGTAGGTCATCCTCTCGGTCAGTATCTTCACCAATGTCGTAACCGCTAGCTAAAGTGCCAACGCTAACAGTTTCAAGTTTAGAATGCGTGAGCGCTTTGTGAAGTTTCGTTCAGACAAAAAAAGCCGCTGCACAGGGCAGCGGCCTTGGAAATCTTTGATCTGACGGGCAATCAGTTTCCGATTGTCTGCAGGTAGGCAATCACATCTGCGCGATCCTGCGGCTTTTTCAGACCAGCAAAGCTCATCGATGTGCCCGAGATGTAGGCGCTTGGGCGTTCCAGGAAAGCATCCAGAGCTTCAGGCGTCCAGTTGCCGCCATGCGCCTGCATGCTGGCCGAGTAACCTGTGAACCCTTTCGCAGAAGCAACAGGACGGTTCACAATGGCATAGAGGTAGGGGCCAGTTCCGTTCGCGCCGTCTTCCAGCTTGTGGCAGGCGGTGCATTTGCGGAACACTCTTGCACCTTTTTCGACGTCAGCGGCGGCCAGCAGGTCTTCGAAGACCACTTCTTCGCCATCAGCGCTTTCGCCCGAGCTTTCGGTTTCGATAATGTAGGCGGCCTCAGCATGGCCATGGCCACCGGAAGAATAGAGGACATCCGCCCCCCATTTGGCCAGAAGCAGCACCAGGAAAGTGCCGAACAGGCCTGCGGCGGCCTTGGTAACTGTCATCGTGTCGAACATTGATCGCGTGTCCATTTCAGCTGTCTGGGCTGCTGTCTAAGGCTTCCCCTTGCGAGAGGCAAGGTATAGACACCGCGACGAAACGACCAAATCGCGAACTTGTTGCATGGAATCGACCAAATGACCAATCGCATCGCATTTCAAGGTGAACCGGGCGCCTATAGTCACGAAGCCTGCCGCAACGCTCGGCCCGATATGGAGGCCCTGCCCTGCCGTACTTTCGAAGATGTGATCGAATCGGTTCGTTCCGGTGCGGCGGATCTGGCGATGCTTCCGGTTGAAAACACGACCTACGGACGTGTCGCGGATATTCACCGGCTGCTGCCCCATAGCGGTTTGCACATTATCGACGAGGCGTTCGTGCGGGTGCATATCAACCTGTTGGGCGTCCCCGGTGCAAAACTGGAGAACATCACCGAGGCACATTCCCACCTGGTGCTGCTGCCGCAATGCGCGGGGTTCCTGAAACAACACGACATTCGCGGACGCGTCAGCCCCGACAACGCCCGCGCGGCGCGCGAAGTGGCCGAGGTGGGCGACCTGCACTCTGCTGCGCTGGCCAGCGAACTGGCTGGTGAGATATACAACCTGAATGTGCTGGCCCGCCACATCGAAGACAATGACGACAACACGACCCGTTTCCTTGTGATGTCGCGTCAGGCCGATCTGTCGCGTCGCGGCGAACATGGCATGATCACCAGTTTCGTGTTTCAGGTCCGTAACATCCCGGCCGCGCTGTACAAAGCGATGGGTGGCTTTGCCACTAACGGGATCAACATGACCAAGCTGGAAAGCTACATGGTTGACGGGTCGTTCACAGCGACTCAGTTCTACGCAGATATCGTTGGTCACCCCGACGACCGTAATGTGAAACTGGCCATGGATGAGTTAGAGCATTTCACGACAAACGTTGAGATCCTTGGCGTCTACCCGGCGGCGCAACCGCGAGGCTAGGGGTCTATTCCTTCACTTGGGCGAATTCAGATTGGCGCGTGTTGCTGCGCCTAGCCACGTAGCAAGCGATCATCACGCTTATGCTTGTGGGCGTTCGACTTGGCAAACTGCATCTTCCGCTCAATCGCGTTATGAAACAGCGCAACAGCGTTTTTCTACGCGCCGTGCAGATGACGCTGCTCTAACTCGCGCGCAAAGTCACTTAACCGGGATTGCAGTTGTTTGCGGAACCGGGACTGGCCCAGTTTTACCGATTGCAGCAACAGACGCGCGGGCAGGGTTTTCGCCGCCAGAGACATCTCCAGGCTCAGGCGCGTCCGATGTGGGGACAAGGCCAGAAAATCCACACTGGTCAAACCAGTCATGCCCTTCGAAGAGGCTTCAAAGCGCATTTGCGAAGGCCGGTCAAAATCCGTCATCACCACCGACATTTGGCGCAGCTTGCCGCGCAGCTTGAACTCTGTCTGCCACTCAGTCCCGGCAACAAGGACAGCTTCAGGGCCTAAGCGCCTTACGTCAATTCCCCGGCGCATGGCCATGCGTTCGAACCGCTCGAAATCCGACACCATGTCGAACACCGCGTTAATGGGGGCTTCAATATCCTCACGGGCTGAAAACTGCATGATACCCTTTGATGTTTATGGCCGCGCCAATATTTCGTCAGTCCAACGTATCCGCAAGCCAGTTCTCAAGCAGAAAATGGGCGATTGCACCCTTGCGGGCGGGCAAAAGGCTTGGATGATCCCCGGCAAATGCCTGCATCATCTCGGATTTGCTGACCCACATCGCCTCTTCAATCTCAACGGGATCAATCAAGATGTCGCGCGACAGTGCCTCGCCCGCGCAGCCAAACATCAGCGAAGCCGGGAATGGCCAGGGCTGACTGGACAGATAGGATACTTCGCCGACCGGTACACCCGCCTCTTCCATCACTTCGCGACGTACGGCGGCTTCCAGCGTCTCCCCGGGTTCGACAAACCCCGCCAATAACGAAAACATCCCCTCGGGCCAACCCGGAGACCGGCCCATCAGCACACTGTCCCCATACGTGATCAACATGATCACAACCGGGTCGGTGCGCGGGAAATGTTGCCCTCCGCACGAGGGACAACTGCGTTGCCAGCCGCCCTGAGACATCGCGCTGGCAGCCCCGCAGCGCGCGCAAAACCGATGCGTTTCGTGCCAGCCGATAACGGCTTTGGCCG
>NZ_JBXWSB010000155.1:0-8560 GCF_059613205.1 Ruegeria sp. BHSB064 | reverse complement strand
CTCGGGATCAAACCAGATTGATAGCGAACCGTGCTGTTTCAGCGCCGTATCGTACGAAGGCCAGTTCCTGGTCTTGTACTTCGTAGGGGACCAACTGCTCATGCACAGATGCTACCCTACTGAATTCAAAAGATGAATCCTTGAACCCATTTGTGCAACAAAGCCTCTCAAAGTCGGGGATCTATCTTGCGGAGGGCGCTTGAAAGTGCTGCAAGTGCCCGGTCCCGACGTTGAAACCACTCATTTGGCTCGGCAGTGGCGTAGTCATAGAACCCCGCCCCTGAGGTCACGCCGGTTTTTCCCGATGATACACGATTTTCGAGCATCTGCGCCCCGGTGGGGCGTGCCGGCGGAATATAGTCGCCGGAAGCATGGATGTCGCGGACAACCTGAAGGCCGGTGTAGTCGATCTTTTTGAACTGCCCCATGAGGCATAGGCGCTGCGCCAGCCCAAAGCGGATCGCTTCGTCGATTTCTGCCGGTTCAGCAACACCGCTGTCCAGTAGGCGGAAGATTTCGGATTCGATGGCCATTTGAACATTGTTCGCGATGTATCCAGGCACGAACTTCTTAAGCAGGACGGGTTTTTTGCCGATCCCACGCAAGAAGCCAATCATCCGAGCGGCCACTTCGGGTGGCGTGTTCGAAGCAGGCACTACATCCACCAGGTCGATCAGATAAGGTGGGGTATACCAATGCACGATCAAACTGCGATTGCGCAGCGTCTCGGGGAGCAATGGAAAGATGTCCAGAAAAGAGGTGTTGCTGGTTGTACTGCCGAGTTATCGCCAACGCCGGGCTCGTGCCCGGGCAGAAGGAGTAGCAGACGGAGACTAAACCGTAGGTTTCGCTTGGCGTGCGTTGCTAGAGGCACGCCAAACGAATGCAAGTCTTCTCCAAGCCGCAGGTACTAAACTTGCCGTTAATCAATGCGTGCCGGAAACAAGTCAACTGGCGGGATTTCGAGCGATGCTGTGATCTTCGTTGCGAGTTGCCAAAACGACAATGACTCAAGTTGCGTACTTGGAGAACTGCGGACAAGGATTACTTTAGGTTTCTGGAGTACAAGCCGGAGACACGAAACGGCAAGTTTTTGATCGATTGTCAGGTTGGCCCCTCGCTCTGCCAGTTTGCATTCCAAGCCGCCTATTTCAACGATGATATTTTGTAGGGAAACGCTCTCGGCTGCCCGATTGATTTCTTTGTCCGAAGGGGATCTGTTGCAAACTTTTGACTGTTGACGCTGATAAGTGCTTCGAGTGAATGGCTATCGAAGTTTTGAAGTCGAAAGTCTGTTCATGATCTCATTCAAAGGCGCACAGTATCCGAAAGCCGTGATCCTCTTCGCAGTATTCTTTTATGTCCGTTACGGTGTGTCATATCGCGATCTAGAAGAGATCATGCATGAGCGAGGCGTTGCAGTGGATCACACTACGCTGAACCGTTGGGTGACACGGTATGCAGGCGCAATCGCTGAAGCAGCGCGTCGTCGTAAGGGACCGTGCGACCGTTCGTGGAGGATGGATGAAACGTATATAAAAGTGAAAGGCACATGGGTCTATCTCTATCGCGCCGTGGATAAATACGGCAAAACCCTGGATTTCATGCTGTCCGAGCGGCGAAACAAGCCGGCCGCCACAAGGTTCTTCGCTCGGATGCTTGAGGTCAACGGTCTTCCACGAAAGATCGTTATCGACAAAAGCGGCGCCAACACCGCAGGCATTAAGGCGATCAACAAAATGCTCGCAGGCTTTGGTTGCCCCATCCCAATAGAGATGGTCAGGCGGAAATATCTGAACAACATCGTAGAACAGGACCATCGATTCATCAAAAGACGAACTCGCCCGATGCTCGGCTTCAAGTCTTTTGCCTCGGCCACGGCAACACTTGCGGGCATCGAAGTGTCACACATGATCCATAAGGGCCAATTTACGTCCGGACTCTGTCCGTTCAAACAATTCGCTGAGTTGGCTGCCTAGTTTCGTTGCAATCGCCAAGACAGTTCGATCAACTCAAAACTTTGCAACAAAGCCGACCGAAGGGTTCTGTCGCAATTTTCATTGAAGGCTGGGGAGATGGCGCAGGTGGGTTGATTATCCTGCCAGTTGAACAAACTGCTGAAACGGACGGAGTCCGGGCGTGCACTGACCTTTGCGGATCATGTTGACCAGTTCGATGCCAGCCAGGGCAGATGCAGCTGAATCGAAAGACTTAAAGCCCAACATGGGCCTGATCCGACGTTTGATGAAGCGATGGTCTTGTTCAATGATGTTGTTGAGGTACTTCCGCCTGACCATCTCAATCGGTACCGGACAACCAAAGCCTTTCAGCATCTTGTTTATTGCCTTGATGCCAGCTGTGTTTGCACCGCTTTTGTCGATGACAATTTTCCGTGGCAAACCGTTCGTCTCAAGCGCGCGAGCGAAGAACTTGGTCGCAGCCGCTTTGTTCCGGCGCTTGGATAGCATGAAATCAAGGGTCTTTCCGTGTTTGTCGATGGCGCGATAGAGATAAACCCACTCACCCTTCACCTTCACATAGGTCTCATCCATGCGCCATGAACGGTCGGCAGGGCGCTTTTTGTACCGTGAAGCATCAGCTACAAGACCGGCATATCGACTCACCCAACGGTTCAGCGTCGCGTGATCCAGTTCAATGCCACGTTCAGCCATGATTTCTTCCAGATCTCGGTAAGACACGCCGTATCGCAGATAGAAGAAAACAGCATACAAGATCACTTCTTTCGGAAAGTGTGCACCCTTGAATGAGACTGTCACGGTCTGCTCCTGTAATTTGGAGCATGCGCTACCAAAACTAAGCTTGACCTGACAGGTGGGAACAAAGTTTGCGACAGAACCCGCGGAAAGTGCCTGGAGTTTCCCTGCGGCTCTGGCGCTATGCTTGGTCTATGATCTGCAATTCCTGCGGTACTGGCCTGTTACCTCTCGGCACGACGCCAGGTGCAGAGTTTCAAGTTCCCTTACGGTTGGAAGTCCGAGCTTCGAAGGGCGCAGCGTGGTTGGAGCAACTGTATTGGCGCGGAAGTCAGCATGTTGTTCGGCAATTAGACTTGGCGCTACAGGTTGTACGGGTACTTGCGCCAGAACTTCGTCACGCGGGGCTCTGCTCCAAATCCCGCCATGACCGGTATGCTATGCTCGCTGCTGTTCACCTATTGATGACGCGACCATTGGTGGCCGTATCTATTGCGATGCGTCGTGATCCTTCAGCACGAGATAGGCTACGCATGGCATTCCCTGGTCAACGCAATTTATTGGATCAACTCGTTCACTTTTCATGCAGTTCGCCAGCCCCGGCGAAAGATGATCGCAAAATTCAGAAGGCCTGGTTCCCGGCACGAAAATCCGACAACACAACTAAACCCGATTTTCTGGCAGCGGCGAAAATAGCAATCGAACAACTCGGTGTGAATGCGGACCGTGCGGAGTTGCTCCGATGTGCGGATCGCACCCTCGAAAAAAGTCGCCGTTAGCCTGTGGATATCCGAGAATTAAGGGCACAAAACCGGGTCAAATGTACGGCAATGTTTCTGCGTCCAGTAATTAAGGGCACAGTGACAGCGGGTCAGTCGCAGATGACCTTTCACGATATCCATAAGTGCGTGCTTGCCCGAAAGGAAGGCGCCGCCGCACTCGACGCAATTGCGACTAGAGTTTTGTCCAAGACACGGCTGGCCGAGTTGCCGGATGCGAAGATCCTCGCTTCGATGACTAAGATCATCAACCGGGTGCAATTCAACTGGGACGTTGTCGAAAAAAATGACCACAGTTTGAACAAGTATTCTTTGGTTTTGATGTCCCAAAGGTGGCATTTCTCCCGGATGAAGGCTGGGACGCCTATACTATGATACCGAGCCCACAGCGCGGTCGCAGATAAACTGTCAGAAGACACCTCCGTCTGTTGAATGAAAAAGGTCGCTCTATTGAATCCGGATGCAAAAATCTAAGGGTTTTGAGTTACAGCAGTGCTGTATGTGACTTGATTTGCTATCTCCGGAAAACGGTAGGTGAAGTGCGTTTCAAGAATTTTTGCACATTGAATTGCCAACCGAGCCGGAATGTCCTCCAGGTCTCCTTTGCGTGATACCACCTGCACGCCGCGTTTGAATCCGGAGAACGGCAAAGGCAGGATACGTAACGGCATACCTTCCGCTACTCCGTCAATTAAAAGTGAGGGCGATAGGATCGCAAAGCACTTACCGGTGACCACGCCTGCCACAACCATTGAAGACCGGTCGGCCTCTACTGCACGTGGCAAGTTGAGTCGGCACCGTTGCAGGTGTTGGTCGGTGCGGCGCCCCACTGGCGTATGGGCTCCAAAACGCACCAGCGACAGACGCTCTGAAATAGCGAGTATGTCGTCAGACGGGCCATCATAGTCTTTTGGAAGAACCAGAAAAAAGGGTTCTTCCAAAACAGGGTAAGTATCGTAATCGTCATTCCTCAGAAACAACTCCGACGTGATGGCTACGTCGATCTCTCGCCCATTAAGTGCGCTATAGTGATCACTCGCGAGGCCAGCGGAAAGTATAAGTTCCGGTACTTTTAGCTCATGCTGCACAAAATCGTACAGATCAGGCGTTAGTGTGGTTGCGATGGAGGCCAATAGACCCACACGCAAGACGGGAAGGGCTGCAGTGTTCAAGTGACGAAGTTCAGATTTCAAATCTTCAATTTCGTTAAGAATACGGAACCCGTGCTTCTGCACAACTTCGCCCGCATGGGTCAACTTTAATGGCCTGCTACTACGATCCAGCAACTTCACTTCAAATGCGGTTTCAAGGTTCTTAAGGTGTTGGGAAGCAGCTGATTGGGTGATCCCGAGTGCACTCGCTGCTGCTGTTACATAGCGCAGTTCTGCGACTGCCATGAAAACTTCAACCGCTCTAAAAAGGTTTATATCAGCTTGGTTGCGTGCCATTCGCCTGCGAATCCCCGTAAACTGCTTAAGACGATATGAAAATTGCAGCGCGATGTCTTCGCAAGCGTTGCATTCTGAATGCCGGTCATCGGATTCAAGGCGCCATCGCGACAGATCGCCGATACCTACAATAATGCTAGATAAAGCCGAGCGGAGTACAGCTAGGGGCAGCTTTCAGAGACAACCCGCTGGGAAAGACATTTCAATGCATAAACATCTTTAAGACGTACGGAGCGATCTGCGACCAATGCCTCTTGTCGTTGGTTCAGAACGGGCACTAATAAGAAAAATAAGTTTCACTAATCTTAGAAGAAATGGCGATACAAAGCGGTTCTTTTATTAAAGGCTTTCCTCCATCCAAAACAGGAGGAACCAATTCATGAAACGCAAAGTCATGCCTTTTGGGGTCGCTTTATTGGGGTTTGCTCCGATGGCCGCCGTGGCGGCGGACGTGGTCATTCCTGATCCAAACTATGCGTCCGGCAGGGCGACTGCGTATGCCGTAAAAGCGATCATAGAGGAGGCGCTGGGGCTTGAAGTCGACATGGTGACCACAACGGCTGTCCCGGTGATCTGGGAAGCAATGGCACGGGGTAACGGAGAGATAGATATCTGGACAGAAGCCTGGCTGCCGAACCAATCCGGGCTGGCCGATAAGTACATCGGTCAGGAAAACTCGGTGGCCTTGTCTGAAAATCCGTTCGACGCGGTGCAGGGCTATTGTGTGACCGGTGTGACCATGGACGACCATGGCATCAAGTCGGTTTACGATCTGGCGAACCCGGCTAACGCCGCCCTGTTTGACACCAATGGCGACGGGAAAGGCGAAATCTGGATCGGTCCGCAGGGGTGGCAGTCAACCAACACCGAAACGATCCGTGCCCGAGACTACGGCTTTGCCGATTTCTTCGAACTCCAATCGACGGATGAGGCGGTCGCGACTGCCGGGCTGGACGAAGCCTCGAAGGCTGGCAAGCCGTGGGTTGGCTATTGCTACGGGCCTCATCAGAACTTCGCCACCTATGACATCCGTATGCTTGAGGAACCGCCGCATGATCCTGCGGCGTTCGTGATGGTGCAGCCGGCTGAAGATCCGGATTGGCAGGCAAAATCAAATGTCGCTTCGGCCTATGCCGATACTAAGGTGCACGTCAGCTGGTCAGCGAACCTGGCCGAGCGCCATCCAGCTTTGGTGCCGCTTCTGGAAAACATTCAGTTGTCGGCGGATGACGTGAATGCCTGGTCTTTGGAGATCGTGAACGGTGCCGAGCCTGCGGACATCGCCTCTGCCTGGGCCAAGGAAAATTCGGCCACGATCGCGGGTTGGATGGCCCAGTGACGCATGTTGAGGGCGGCGTATAGCCGCCCTCAACACTGCTGGTTAGTAGTAGAAAAGGATGACGATGACCGGCGACTTCGTGATCGAACTGAATGGCATCTGGAAGATCTTCGGCAACCGCGCGAACGAGGCGATGGTGGCGGCTCGTGAAGGAATGTCCAAACCCGACATCCTGAGTAAATTCGGATGCGTATTGGGCGTTTCTGACGCCAGCCTGAGCGTACGCAAGGGAGAGATTTTTTGCGTGATGGGCCTTTCCGGTTCAGGGAAATCCACGCTGGTACGTCATGTAAATCGATTGTTGGAGCCGACAGCCGGTGAGGTGCGGATTGACGGTGAAGACATTCTAGCCAAGTCCGAGTCAGAGTTACGTGACATCCGCGCCACGCGCATCGGGATGGTATTTCAGAACTTTGGGTTGCTGCCGCATCGTTCTGTACGCGAAAACGTTGCCCTTCCAATGGAAATTCAGGGAGCGTCATTGAACGAACGCTATGAAAGCGCCGAAGCGGCGCTTTCCAAAGTGGATTTGACTGGCTGGGGGGATCGCCTGCCGTCCAGCCTGTCAGGCGGCATGCAACAGCGTGTCGGGTTGGCGCGTGCGCTTGCCGCCGACCCTCCGATCCTGTTGATGGACGAACCATTCTCGGCGCTTGACCCGTTGATACGCAGACAACTACAGGACCAGTTCACCCATCTCAGCAGGGAAATGGGCAAGACCACAATGTTCATCACGCATGATCTGGACGAGGCGATACGGATCGGAACACGGATAGCTATCATGAAAGACGGTGCCGTGGTTCAGGTGGGTACGGCGGAAGAGATCGTCGCCAACCCGCAGGACGAGTACGTGGCGGATTTTGTGGCCAATATCTCGCGGCTTAACGTTGTGCATGCACACCGGATCATGGAACCCGCTGAAGAATGGGCTGCGCACCACCCTGATCTGGGGCCAGTGGCCGACTTTCCTAAGGCTGGTACGGACACGACCCTTTCCGAACTGATCAACCTTGTCGTAGAGACCAAAAGCCCAGCCGTGATAAAGGATCAGCAGGGCAACATGGTCGGTGTCATCGACCAATCGCAACTTTTGCGCGGCATCAAGGGGGAAGTGGGATGAGCCAGTCACAAAACTCGGACTATGACGCGCTGGTTGCCGATTTCACTGCCCGCAACAGTGCGTATTATTGCGATGTCTTCGAGCGGGTGTCTGAAACCAAAGGGTTGGCGTTCATCCCAAACCTCGGCGCGGGTCTTATGGGGCCGATCTGGTTGGGCGCACGGGCGCTTTGGGCGGCATTCTGGCCTGCCTTTGTTATCGAGATTTTCGCGGTCGTGTTGATTGGTGTAGGGCTGTTCGGGGACCTTGGGGGTGACGCCATCGCCCGCGCCGACCGGCTGGCGCAGCAGGCGGCGGAACGGATGGAGGCGGCGGAAGCCGCGATTGCCAGCGGCAACAATCTTGGTGAAAGCATGAAATCTTCTGCCGAGGCTATTGCCGAAGCCGCCGAAAAGGCGCGCGGAGAGGCCGACGCGGCACGTGCAGACACTCCCTTGTACATTCTTGGCGGGTTGGCTCTGTTTCTGTGCGTTCGCGCCACAATCACCTTGCTTGCCAATGCCGCACTGGCGGCCCGGTTTCGTCATTGGCGGGGGACACCCAACCTGCCACACGGTCTTCCGCCTGGGCGGATCGTATTTACAACGCTGCTGGTCGCGATTTGCTACCCGCTGACAATATACAGGTTTTCGACGGCAAACACTCCTGCATGGCTCGAGGTTTTTCCCGCCGCGACAGACTTTCGAAACTCTGTGTCGCTGGCTATTGACCGTGGTGTCGCCGCAATCGCGGACAATCTTGCATGGCTGTTTGCCGGTGTCACGGCGGTCATTAACGGCGCGCTGGGACTGATGGAAACCGCGCTTGTCGTGACCCCGTGGCCGATCGTGATGATGGCAGTTCTGGCCATCGCATGGCAGGTCTCAGGTCCTAGGATCGCAGTGTTCTCCGGTGCCGCTTTGGCCTATCTTGCGTTTCTTGGCTTTTGGGAAAAAAGCATGGCCACTGTCGCCCTTTTGGGCACGGCGGCGTTTCTCTGTGTTTTGATCGGCATTCCGATCGGCATTTGGTGCGGACGCAAACCATCGGCCTACGCCTTTGTGCGACCAGTTCTGGATTTCATGCAGACTATGCCCGCGTTTGTCTACTTGATCCCGGTCATTGCCTTTTTCGGGATAGGAAAACCGCCCGGAATTATTGCAACGCTGGTCTTTGGGATG
>NZ_JBXWSB010000154.1:0-8693 GCF_059613205.1 Ruegeria sp. BHSB064 | reverse complement strand
ATACGCGCCAACTTCGTGTGCCAGGGAACGCAATACTCGCAGTTATTCTCGAAGTTCACGGTCAGATACACCACTTGCTGCTCTGCTGGGGTCAGTGTTGTTTTGGCAAACTCGTCCAGACAGTCCAGATGGGTCTGAAGCAATTGCGGCGACAGCGCCATAACCCCCTGCAGATTCGGAATCACCCCGTAACCTGCTTTGGCCTTGTCCAGGAATGGCTTTGCGTCTTCGGGCGCGTTGTCAGGTGTGAGGATTTCAAAAGATGTCATAGCGCTTCCTGCGGGGATTGCGTTGAAAGTGAGCCCACGCCAGCGGCGCAGACGTGTTTCGGAAAACAAATCTGATGGGTCAAAACGTCATTGCCGCCTGCACTGCACGTTGCCAGCGGGCATAGGCCGCATCGCGGTCGTCTTGTGCCATGTTGGGCTCAAAGCGCGTGTCCAGTCGCCATGTTTGTGCAAACCCATCTTGATCGGGATAAACCCCGGCCTTCATGCCAGCCAGCCATGCGGCCCCCAACGCAGTTGTTTCCTGCATCACCGGACGGTCCACCGGCGCGCCCAGACAGTTCGACAGGCCCTGCATGGTCCAGTCAGACGCGCTCATCCCGCCATCGACGCGCAGGATGACATTGGCGTCAGCCCCCCAGTCGCCCTGCATGGCGTGCCAAAGGTCGCGGGTTTGGAATGCGATGCTTTCCAGCGTGGCGCGCGCGATCTCGGCCCGGCCCGAGTTGCGGGTCAGCCCGAACATCGCGCCGCGACAGTCAGGTTTCCAATAAGGCGCGCCCAGACCGGTGAAGGCGGGCACAAGCACCACATGCTGGTTCGGATCGGCCCGCGTGGCCAAATCGCCACTTTGTGGGGCTGCGTCGATGATCTGTAGCGCGTCACGCAACCACTGTACGGCGGCCCCGGCAATAAAGATCGACCCTTCCAATGCATAAGTCCGCTGACCGTCCAACTGATAAGCAACGGTCGTCAACAGGCGGTTTTTCGACTGAACCGGCTGCGCGCCTGTGTTCAGCAAGGCAAAGCAGCCTGTGCCATAGGTGGATTTCATCATGCCAGGTTGGAAACAAGCCTGTCCGATTGTGGCGGCTTGCTGGTCGCCTGCAACGCCCAAAATAGGAATGTCGCCCCCGAACAAAGTGGTGGAGCCGAAATCCGCAGCGCAATCAAGTACGTCAGGCAGGAGTTTCAGGGGCACATCCAGAAGGTCGCAAATCTCGGCGCTCCATGTGCCTTTGTGGATGTCAAACAAAAGGGTACGGGCGGCATTGGTGGCATCTGTGGCGTGGACACGGCCTTCGGTCAGACGCCAGATCAGGAAACTGTCGATCGTGCCGAACAACAGTTCTCCGGCTTCGGCCCTCTGACGGGCACCCGAAACGGTGTCCAAAAGCCATTTCACTTTGGTGCCCGAGAAATATGGGTCCAGCAGCAGACCGGTTTGGGCGGTGACATCATCCTCGCACCCGGCTTGCTTGTAGCGGGCACAGATATCAGCGGTGCGGCGGTCCTGCCAGACGATGGCATTGTGGATCGCTTTGCCGGTTTGTTTGTCCCAGACGACCGTTGTTTCACGCTGGTTGGTGATTCCGATCCCGGCGATCTGATCGGTGGAAATGCCAGTGGTCTCCATCACCTCGCGGCACACATGCAAAACGCTGGACCAGATATCTTCGGGGTCATGTTCAACCCAGCCTTCCTGAGGGAAGTGCTGGGGAAACTCTTGTTGTGCGGTGCCTACAGGCTGCATTTGCGCATCAAACAGTATGGCGCGCGAGGACGTGGTGCCCTGATCGATTGCCAGAATATAGGTCATGTCCGCTCTCCCCCGGTCTCGTTTTGCGGGACTTTAGCGCAAACAAAGGCGCAGGGGCCAGAGCAGAAATCAGGCCGGATCAACCGGGATATTGTCGATCAGACGGACGCCATCGGCCCACGCGGTGACGAACAGGCGGGCTGGCCTGCTGGCATTGGGCAGGCTTTCCAGCGTCTCGGCGCAGCGTAGATCGATGTATTCAACTTCGGAAAACCCGACCGCCAGCAATTGCTCTTTGGCATCTTGCGCCAGAGTTGCGAAATCACCACCCTCGGCCAGGTCATGGGCCACCTGTTGCATGACCTTGTTCATATGTTCCGCGATCTTCAGCCCATCAGGGGAAAGCAGAAGGTTGCGAGACGACATTGCCAGTCCTGAGGATTCACGCACAGTGGGGCAGCCGATCACCTCGATTGGAATGTCCAAATCGCGGGCCATACGGCGGACAACCAGCAACTGCTGGTAGTCTTTTTCCCCGAAATAGGCTCGATCTGCTTGTGTTTGCAGGAACAGCTTGGCGACAACGGTGGCGACGCCCTCGAAATGGCCTGGACGGAACGGGCCTTCCATCATGTCGGTCAGTCCAGCAACCGTAACTGTGGTGGAAAAGCCGTCAGGATAGACTTCCTGCGGGTTGGGCACATAGATCGCGTCCACTTGGTAAGGCACCAATTTCTCTGCGTCCTCATGTTCAGTGCGGGGGTATTTGGCCAGATCGTCAGGGTTGTTGAACTGTTTGGGATTCACAAAGATCGTCACGATGACCCGGTCACATCCTTCCTTTGCAGCCTGCGCCAGCGACAAATGCCCTTCGTGCAGCGCACCCATGGTCGGAACCACGCCGATCGCATCGCCATTGCGGTGCCATTCGGTGGTTTTGGCGCGCAGCTCGGCCAGAGACCGCAAAATTGGTGCCGTCATGTCTTGGCCCCTTTGACCGGAGCCTGATCGGAAAAGACATGTTCGTCTGCCGGGAAAGTGCGCGCACGCACGTCGGCCGCGTATTCCGCGATGGCAGCCTCGGCCAGCGGGCCGAGCTCGGCATAGCGTTTGACAAACTTGGGTTTGAAGGCGGTGAAAAAGCCGACCATGTCGTCCACGACCAAAATCTGCCCGTCACAGCCTGCGGATGCGCCGATACCGATGGTCGGGATCGCGACCTCTTCGGTAATTTGGTCTGCCAGACCTTGGGGGACTTTTTCAAGAACGACTGAAAACGCACCGGCCTCTGCCACGGCGCGGGCATCTGCCATAACGGCTTCTGCCTGTTCATCACGGCCCTGCACCTTGTAGCCACCCAGCGTGTTGATCGACTGTGGCGTCAGGCCGATATGCGCCATCACGGGGATGCCGCGCTTGACCAGAAAGCGGATGGTTTCAGTCATCTCAACGCCACCTTCCAGCTTCACGGCCCCGGCACCTGTTTCCGCCATAAGACGCGCGGCATTGCGGAAGGCGTCAGCAGGTGAATGCTCGTAGCTGCCAAACGGCATGTCGATGACCATCATCGCCTTGTCCAATCCGCGCGATACGGCCTGACCGTGCAGGATCATCATCTCCATCGTGACGCCCAGCGTGGATTCCAGCCCGTGCAGCACCATGCCCACGCTGTCGCCCACCAGAACAAAGTCGCAATGCGCGTCCATAAGACGTGCCATTGGCGTGGTATAGGCGGTAAGCGAGACCAGCGGTGCCCCGCCTTTTTGGGCGCGAATATCTTCGGCGTTCGGGGCTTTCTTGCGGGCGGTGGCGCTCATGGGTCGCTCCTGCAGGTATTATGTTGCAGTGCGGCATAGCAGACCGAACAGGGCCAAAGAAACCCCGGTTGCGCGAACATTCCCTTGATTGACCTCAGGTTTACAGGAAAACTGGTCTCAAAATGGCCCTGAAATCAAGGGCGCAACCAGTTTCAGTAGGGAGAGTTCACATGACAAAATTCATGTTCAGGACATTTGCGTCGACCTTGGCGGTGGGCGTTGGTCTGCTTGCCACGCAGGCTTATGCCAAATCGGACATCACCATCGCGATGCAGCTTGAACCCCCGCATCTGGACCCGACCAGTGCTGCGGCGCAGGCCATCGACTCGGTGGTTTACACCAACATCTTCGAAGGGCTGACCCGCTTTATGGGCGACGGCTCGGTCGTTCCGGGCCTGGCGGAAAGCTGGGAGATTTCTGACGATGGTACGGTCTATACTTTCAAATTGCGCGAGGGTGTGACCTTCCATGACGGCACCACCATGGATGCCGAGGATGTCAAGTTCACGCTTGATCGCGCAACCGCCGAGGACAGTGCAAACGCGCAGAAGGCCCTGTTCGCGGGGATTGAAAGCGTCGAGGTTGTGGACCCGCTGACTGTTAAAGTCACCCTGTCGGAACCGAACGGCAATTTCCTGTTCAATCTGGCTTGGGGAGATGCGGTCATTGTCGCGCCCGAAAGCATTGAAAACATCAAGACCAACCCGGTCGGCACCGGGGCCTACACCTTTGGCAACTGGGTGCAGGGCGACAGCATCACGCTGAACCGCAACCCCGATTATTGGGGCGATCAGCCAGCGTTAGAGACTGCAACCTTCAAGTTCATTTCGGACCCGACCGCTGCGTTTGCAGCCATGATGGCCGAGGATGTGGACGTGTTTGACAACTTTCCGGCGCCGGAAAACCTGCCACAATTTGATGCCGATCCGCGCTTTCAGGTTCTGGTCGGTACAACCGAGGGCGAGACGATCCTGTCCACCAACAACAAGCAGCCCCCGTTTGACGATATTCTTGTCCGGCAGGCCGTCGCTCATGCCATCGACCGGCAGGCGATAATCGATGGGGCGATGTTTGGCTATGGCACGCCGATCGGCACACATTTCGCACCGCACCACCCGGCTTATGTCGATTTGACGGAACAGTCTGCTTATGATCCGGAACAGGCAAAGGCGCTGTTGGCCGAGGCCGGGTTTGAGAACGGTTTTGAAACCACGCTCCACCTGCCGCCACCTTCATACGCGCGCCGGGGGGGAGAGATTGTTGCCGCTCAACTGGCTGAGGTCGGCATCACCGCCGAAATCATCAATGTCGAATGGGCGCAATGGTTGGAATCGGTTTTCAGGGGTAAGGATTTTGGTCTGACGATTGTCAGTCATACGGAACCCATGGACATCGGAATCTATGCGCGGCCCGATTACTACTTCCAGTATGAGAGCACTGATTTTCAAGCGCTCATGGATACGCTGAACGCCACCACCGATCCCGATGAACGTGCCCGCCTGTTGGGCGAAGCGCAGCGCCTGATCTCGACCGACTATGTAAACGGCTATCTGTTCCAGTTGGCCAAACTGGGCGTCGCAAAGGCTGGTGTGCAAGGATTGTGGGAAAACGCCCCTACGGCAGCAATAGACCTGACCCAAATCACTTGGTCTGAATAAAGGTCTTCAGCCGGGGCTGCCTGACGCCGCCCCGGCTTTGCGCTTTTTGGGTGTTTCTGGTTATGTGCGTGCTTCGTGTTTTTTGCTTTCTTGCCCTAGTTTTTTGCCTCACTTCGATTTTCCCGGGTGCGGTGCTGGCCCAGAATGCTTTGGGCGGGCGGCTGGATGCATTGACAGGCACACCAGACAACCCATTGGAAGTTGGCATAGGAATCCGCATCGACCAGATCACAGGCGTAGATCAAAAGGCTGAAAACTATGGCGCTGTCGTGGTTTTGCGGGTCGAGTGGATTGATCCAGCGCTGGCGTTTGATCAGGCCGAGATTGGGCGCGACATCAGGGTGTTCAACCCGCCGGACCTGGCCGACCATGCAGCAGAGATTGGCACCGTTCTGCCTGCCTTTGTCATCCACAACCAGCAATCCAACAAATGGATACACGAATCTGCGGCGTCCCTGCGCTATGACGGGCGTGTGGTTTATGTCGAGAAATCCTCGCTGACTTTACAGGCACCGCATTTCGATTTTCGAAAATATCCCTTTGATACACAGGAATTTCACTTCGAAGTCGTTTCAATTTTTCCGTCCGATTACGTGTCCTATTACCCGCTCGAGGACTATTCGGGACTTGGCGATCTGTTGGGTGAAGAAGAGTGGATTTTAGGCAATGCACGCCTGGAAACATCTGAGGTCGTGGGGCTTTCCGGACGGGAAAGCGATCAGGTCGCGCTTGTTTTCGACGGCAATCGGCACCTGACCTACTATGTCATTCGAGTCTTTCTGCCGATGCTGGTTCTGATTGCGGTTGGCTGGGCGCTATTCTTTCTGGATGAATACCGCCGCAGGATCGAGATTGCCGGGGGCAACCTGTTGGTCTTTGTCGCGTTCAACTGGGCCATTTCAGCTGATCTGCCAAAGCTGGGCTATCTGACTTTTCTGGATTTTGTCCTGCAATGCATGTTCTTGATGACTGGTGCACTGATTGTCTTCAACGTCGCGCTGCGAAGGCTCAAGGTTTCCGGCAAGGAAGGTGCGGCGCGGGTTCTGGACAATTATGCGATCAAGTGGATCTATCCGTTGGGATATGCTGCGATCGTTGTCTATGCGATTTACGCGTTTCTTTTGGTCCCATAGGTGCTGGACCCGCGCCTGATGTGACCCTAACGTGGTGCCAATGCTCCGCTATACCCTTAAACGCCTGATTTCGTTGTTGATCAGCTTGGCTGTTGCCTCGGCTGTCATCTTCGCGGTGATCGAAGTCGCACCGGGCGATCCGGCCTCGTTCATGCTGGGGGTCAACGCGCAAGAGGATACACTTGCCGCGTTGCGGGCCGAACTGGGTCTGGATGGGTCAAAAGTACAGCGGTATTTCAACTGGGTTGGTGGCATGTTGGTGGGGGATTTCGGCACCTCCTACACGTACCGCACACCGGTGTCTCAGATGATCGCGGACCGGCTTTGGGTGTCTTTGCCGCTGGCACTTTATGCGTTGACCCTGTCAACTTTGATCGCCTTCCCCGCCGGGATCTACGCCGCTGCTCGCCGGGGCAAGCCGGGGGATCTGGCGGTCATGGGCGCCACGCAGTTGGGCATTGCTGTCCCCAATTTCTGGTTTGCGATGATGCTTGTGCTGATTTTCGCCATCAACCTGCGCTGGTTCAACGCGGGTGGGTTTGTTGGTTGGAGCAACGGGATATGGGCCGGATTACATTCGCTGACCCTGCCCGCAATTGCGCTTGCTCTGCCACAGGCGGCTATCCTCGCTCGCGTGATGCGTTCGGCCCTGCTGGATATTCTGGGCGAGGATTTCATGCGCACCGCCCGGGCCAAGGGTTTGTCCCGCCGTCAGGCGCTATGGCGGCATGGTGTGCGAAATGCGCTGATCCCGGTGCTGACCATCATCGGTTTGCAATTTTCGTTCCTGCTGGCCGGAGCGATCATCATCGAACAGGTGTTCTACCTTCCCGGCCTCGGGCGATTGGTGTTTCAGGCGATTTCGGCCCGTGACCTGATCGTTGTAGAATCGGTGGTTATGTTGCTGGTCTTTGCCGTGATCACCGTGAATTTCCTGGTCGATCTGGCTTATGCCGCCGTCGACCCAAGGCTGAGGAGCAGGACATGAGCCGCAACCTGTTTCTGGGTGCCTTTCTGTCATCTCTTGTGGTGCTGGCTGCGCTGATTTCGTTTGTCTGGACCCCCTATGACCACGCGACCCTGAGCATTCCTGAAAAGCTACAGCCCCCAAATGCGCAGCACTGGTTCGGTACGGACCACTTCGGGCGCGACATGTTCTCGATGATCATGGTCGGTGCGCGTACGTCCATTGCGGTGGCTTTGGTGGCCGTGGGGATCGGCATGGCGCTGGGCGTCCCCCTTGGCCTGACAGCCGCGGCCCGCAAAGGATCGTTGCTGGATGAGGTCATCATGCGCGGCAACGATCTGGTTTTTGCTTTCCCCTCTCTGGTCATAGCGATCCTGATCACCGCCGTGTTTGGTGCCGGAGCGATCAACGCCATCATCGCTATAGGTATCTTCAACATCCCCGTTTTTGCCCGCATCACCCGTGGCGCTGCACTGTCGCTGTGGGAGCGCGAGTTCATCCTTGCCGCTCGCGTATCGGGCAAAGGGGCAGCGCGGATATCGGTCGAGCACATCCTGCCCAATGTCGCCAACTTGCTGATCGTTCAGGGCACCATTCAGTTCAGCCTTGGAATTTTGGCTGAGGCCGGTCTGTCCTATGTCGGTCTGGGGGCGCAGCCACCCACGCCAAGTTGGGGCAGAATGCTGGCGGATGCACAGACAATGGTCAGTTTTGCCCCGCATTTGGCTCTGATTCCGGGCGTGGCGATCATCGTCACGGTTCTGGGATTGAACCTGCTGGGCGACGGGTTGCGGGATTGGCTGGATCCCCGGATCAGGGTGGCGCGGGCATGAGTTTGTTGCGCATCCAGAACCTGTCACTCTCGATCCATGGGGCACCAATCCTGAAACAGGTCGACCTGTCCATCGATCACGGTCAGATCGTTGCCGTCACGGGAGAAAGCGGTTCGGGTAAATCCATGACGGCCTTGGCAGTGATGCAGTTGCTTCCGAATGGTGCACAGGTAGACGGCCTGGTCCAATTGGAGGGCGAAGATCTGCTGACCCGGTCCGAGACCGATATGTGCGTATTGCGGGGCGCATCCATCGGGATGGTGTTTCAAGAGCCGATGACAGCGCTCAACCCCGTCAAAACCATTGGCGATCAGGTGATAGAAACGATCCTGATCCACAAGGCGATGCCGCCTTCCCAGGCTCGGATGCGCGCTCAAGAGGTTCTGACCCGCGTCGGTTTGCCTGCCGATCGATTCCCTTTGTCCCGTTATCCGCATGAGCTGTCTGGTGGGCAGCGCCAGCGTGTGGTGATCGCCATGGCCATTGCCCTGCGCCCCAAGCTGCTGATCGCGGACGAG
>NZ_JBXWSB010000153.1:0-8626 GCF_059613205.1 Ruegeria sp. BHSB064 | reverse complement strand
CTCTTGTCCGGTAACTGTATCCTCCGGCAGGCATGGCACGAGCCCTGATATTTCCATGATCCGATCCGAAGCCGGCGCGCGGGCAAGTGCAATACCCAACCCACTTGCTGACAATTCTGCGGCCATGATCGAGTTGTCCGCGAAGAAATACCGCGCCTGTCCCGCAGGCAAGCGTAGGCTTTCGAACCAATGCGGCCAACTTGCGCGGTGCGTCGAGACCTCGATCAAAGTGTGCTCTAGCAGGTCTTGTGGGGTTTTAATCTGTGCAGCGATTGCAGGTGGTGCAACGGGGTAAAGAACCTCTTGAATCAACTCATCACCTTCGGTGCCAAACAGAGCAGGATTGCCAAAAACAATCTGCAAATCGGTAAATCGATTGGCAAAATCCGAAACGATGTTTCCGGTAGCCAGTGACAAGTTGATATCAGGATGCCCGGCTTGAAATGCCGAAAGGCCCTTGGCCAGAATTCCATGGGCGAAAAGTAACACAGACTGTACGTAAAGACGCTGCTCTCGCGTTTCGCCAAACAGGCCGGTGGTGGCGGTTTCCAGCATCAACAAGGACTGTTGCACCGACGGTAAATAGGCCCGCCCCGCCTCGGTCAATGTAACGGCATGGGCGTGGCGGTGGAACAGAGGGGTGCCCAGCCGTGTTTCCAGCGCTTTGACCTGTTGGCTGACAGCTGCTGCTGACATGTTCAGCTGCCCCGCCGCCCGGGCAAAGCTTTCAGTGCGCGCGGCCGCTTCGAACACGCGTAACCAGTTGAGAGAGGGGATACGGGACGACATTTCGACAGGCTAAGCAAAACTTACCCTGACCTGCAAGACAAACCATGCTGAGCCTTGCGCAAGTCGCATTAGCGTATTGGCAGCGAACAGAATGAATGAGCTCTGCCATGACCGATCCGGCCCTGCCTCCGCGGCCCAAGCGCAAAATCTGGAACTTTACACCGCAATTGCCAATTCAGACGTCTCCGTACTGGGATTGGCCGATGAAACCCTTGGCTGCGTTGCGTTACCTTCTGCAAAGCTGGAATCCTTTGGCGCTGCGCGCGCTGCTGCTGGTTTTTGCGATCATCACATGGAATTACCTGACCCCATCGCTCGCCCGGATCCAGACGTTCAGTTGGGATTGGGTGGCCGAGATCTGGTTCCGCAATTTCTGCATCCTGATGGTGGTCGCGGGTGGCTTGCATCTGGCCCTCTGGAAGTTCCGTACCCAACAGGACGAATACCGCTATGACATGCGTCCGATGATGAAGGGCGCCAAAGTCTTCACTTTCAAGAACCAGGTCTGGGACAACATGTTCTGGACCTTAGGCCCGGCGCTGACCTTCTGGACTTTTTGGGAATGCCTGATCCTGTATTCCTATGCCAATGGATGGATCACCATGATCACCTTTGACAGCAACCCTATCTGGTTCATCTCGGTTGTGGTTTTTGTTCCGATCTGGGCGGGGTTTCACTTCTACTGGCTACACCGCCTGCTGCATGTCGGCCCGTTTTATACCAAGGTGCACGCCTGGCATCATCGCAACATTAACACCGGTCCATGGTCTGGACTGGCCATGCATCCTGTCGAAAGTTTCTTTTTGATGTTCGACACGATGATTTTCTTTCTGTTGCCGTCCCATCCAATCCACGCGATCTTTCTGCTGTTCCATCACGGAATTGGTGCTCCGACCTCACATGCAGGGTTCGAACACGTTAAACTCGGCAACAAGGCCAAGTTTCAGGTCGGGGACTTTTTCCATCAACTGCATCACAGGTTCTTCGATTGCAACTACGGCACGTGGGAAACGCCTTGGGATGAATGGTTCAACACGTTCCACGACGGCACGGACGAGGGCAACGAAATGGTCAAAGAACGCCGTCGCAAGATCTGGGCGGGCGAGTAAAGTGGCAACTTGTCTTTTGCCGGGTCTTCTCAGGCCCGGCAGATGCTTTCTGAGAGCTGGAAAACGGAAGGCGAGCATCTATGCGTTTGGCCGCCGCCCTGCACAGTGTAACTATTGCGTCAAAGACTTGATCTGCCTGTCACTGGACCAGGACTTACATCCAGACGTAGCCCCAAATACTTCTACGAAGCATCAGGGCAAGGTGGCCAAACTGGAAGTCTTTAGGCAAAGCCTAACAACCAGACCGGGTAAGCTCAGCGCCCCACCCCGACATAGGTTTCAAAGCCGGCCTTCAGGGTCTTGCTTTCTGAATAGACATTACGGAGATCGACCATTCGCGGGGTGCTCATGGCCTGGGCCAGATCACCAAGGTTAAGAGCTCTGAACTCGTTCCATTCCGTCAGCAAAACCAGAACATCCGCCCCTTGCGCGGCCACATAAGGATCGTCGCACCAATCGACGCCCGGCAGTAGAGTTTCGCCTTCGGATTTCCCTTGTGGATCCACCACACGCACTTTCGCGCCTCCACCAATCAGGGCAGGGACAATGGACAAAGAGGGCGCGTCACGCATGTCATCTGTATTGGGTTTGAACGTGACCCCCAGAACCGCAACGGTTTTGCCATTGAAGTGATCGTCACAGGCCTCGCGGATCTTTTCGATCATACGCTTTTTAACCTCGTCATTCACGCGAATGACGGTTTCAGTGATCTGCATTGGATGCGCGTGATCCTGACCTATCCGCGCCAGTGCTGCAGTGTCTTTGGGGAAGCACGAGCCGCCATAGCCGGGCCCTGCGTGCAGGAACTTGTTGCCGATCCGCCCGTCCAGACCCATGCCGCGAGACACCTCTTTGACATCTGCACCAACCTTCTCGCAGAGACCCGCGATTTCGTTGATGAACGTGATCTTTGTCGCCAGAAATGCGTTGGCGGCATATTTGATCATCTCGGCGCTTTCCAGATCGGTGGTCAGGATCGGAAAATCGCGCAGGTAGAGCGGTCGGTAAATCTCGGCCATTACTTCGGCAGCGCGGTCGTTTTCCACCCCAACGACAACGCGGTCAGGGCGCATGAAATCATCAATCGCGGCCCCTTCGCGCAGAAACTCAGGGTTCGAAGCGACATCGAATTCTGCATTGGGATTGGCGGCTGCGACCACCGTCTGTACTTGCCTGTTGGTGCCTACGGGTACAGTCGATTTTGTGACAATCACGGTATACCCGGTGACGGCCTGTGCGATTTCTTCTGCAGCTGCCATCACATAGGTCAGGTCGGCATGGCCGTCACCACGCCGGGTCGGCGTTCCCACCGCAATAAAGACCGCGTCCGCTCCGTCCACAGCGGCGGCCAAATCGGTGGTAAAGCTCAGGCGGCCGGCAGCCACGTTTTTTGCCATCAGCACATCAAGACCGGGCTCATAAATCGGGACTTCGCCAGCTTTGAGCATTTCAATTTTCTGCTCCGCCTTGTCGACGCAAATCACATCATGACCGAAATCCGAAAAGCACACGCCAGACACAAGGCCGACGTAACCGGTGCCGATCATCGCAATACGCATAAAAATATCCTTCCAACAATACCCGCCGCAACGCGCGAACAATCAAAGAAACCAGCGGCAATTTCAATGGTTCACAGCGCCCGTAGACTGCATCCCATAGGGTCTACTTGTTTTTGAAGCAATAAGGGTGCTGAAAGTTATGCAACGTCTTTTAGCATGCAACACAGATTTTTCCGATTTGCACCCAGTTTGAGGGGGAAATTACGTCACCAGATCTTTCTGGTTTGGAACCATAATGTGTATTGGAACAAATATGTTGCCCCGTTTTGCCCATTCTATCGCATCAATCAAGCACACTCTTAGACATTTAAAGTTTGGCGCCCCAGGGTGAACCGACTAATGCCAAGCGACAGTCAGATACTTTGCTAAATTGGATGTTCAGGACTTGTTTTCTGAAGTGAGTATTTTCGAACCAATCACCCCGAATCCAGCGCTTTGTTGAAGGGTCGGGGGTGTTTTGATGTGGTGTTTTGTGAGGGTGTTATCCACAAACTCTTAGCGGACTTTCCAGAACAGTTCACTGACGCTTTGAGCAAAAATAGCCGCCCTGCACAAAAGCGAGGCGGCCCTTTAGCTTAATACCAGCGCCCGATTGCGGTTACGGTCGGTGGCAACGTCGAAGAATCCGACTGCGCCGACAGCACTTTGCAGTCAACCTGAGTTGTGCCGGGCGTACCCAAACCGACAAACCGGTCGACAGAGCCTCCGCTACCATTGACGCTTGGCGCCGCTGCAAAAGGCGTGGGATAGTTCCAAGTGAAAGCGGAACTCGCGAATAGAGCACCCTCGGCGCTAGAGCAATCAATTGCGGGCAGGGTAGCGGTGCAAATCTGTGTCCCGTCGGCGAAACGTACATACTCTCCGTTTGTGTTGTGGCCGCGTTCGATGACGGCACCGGTTGGAGTGCCCGCATTTTCCGAAACCGACCCCAACAGATTACCCGGCCCATATCCATAATCTGCCCGCATAAGGCGGCCAGTGCTGGTGTCGGACGCATCGCTTTGTACAGCTGCTCCTGTTGCCGCACCTGTGGTCGGGTCAATGCTCAGCGCTTGGGTCCAGTTTGTGCCATCGGGGGACACTTTGATCGAAAACCCAGAATTACCAGACAGCCCCATCTCGGCATGACCGGTCCAGTTCGATTGGAACAGGAGCGATGCGGTATCGTCAGCGCTGGCTTTGTTGATTTTAAGCTGATGCCCACCCCCGTCGTGGGTCAGCAGCGTCGCTGGGCTTCGAACAGTCAGACGGTTGGTTGTGTCGGCGGTTGCCGCAATACCGACACTGTCCAGATTTTGCGTATCAACGGGCAGTGGGACCCATGCAGTACTGTCCCAGATTCTGAGATCTCCGGCGGTTTCGTCCCAAGCGCGCCAACCCGGCGAGGGCGCAACGAAGTGCCAGGCATTGTCCAGCCAAGCGGCGAGGTCCCCGGAATGCCCGACCCAATCCCCTGTAGGAGAGGATCCAACTGCGTGAATTTCGCCCTGATCGGGAACCACTGGTGGAGTGTCGGTGTTGGTTGAGCGGACCGTCAGCTGCACGATCAGATCAAGTTGCCGCAGTGCTTCGTTATGTGTGACGTGCTTTTGCGCCTGCGAGGGTTGCAGAAACGGAAGGTTTAGTCGGGGTGAGATTTGTGACACGAGGGTCCTCCTGTGGCTGTCGGCCCGAAACATCGGTTGCGCGCTACAGTGCAGCAAAGCGCGTCAATCCTCTGTGACCGGGCCGACCGCCCAGGAAATCTTTTGCTAACCGTTGAACCGCTGGCCGGGCTCGACTGGCAGGATTAAGTATTAGGTTTTGGGGGCTTATTCGCGGGCATAAATGTCTTCGTAGCGAATAATGTCGTCCTCTCCCAGGTAAGCTCCGGTTTGAACTTCGATCAGAACCATCGGAACCTTGCCCGGATTCTCCATCCGGTGCGTGGCACCCAACGGGATGTAAACCGATTGGTTCTCACTCACCAGTTGTTCTTTGTCGTCGATTGTGACTTTGGCAGTACCTTTGACAACAATCCAATGCTCGGATCGATGGTGATGAGATTGCAAGCTCAGCGCCGCTCCCGGGTGGACATGGATCCGTTTGACTTGAAACCTGTCACCGATCACAAGGCTTTCGAACCAACCCCACGGACGATGGTCTACCGGCAGAGCCTCTGCCTGCTTAGCCCCTTTTTCTTTCAGCGCCGTGACGGCCTGTTTCACATCTTGCGCCTTATCCATGCTGGCCACCAGAACTGCATCGGGCATCGCAACTGCGATCACATTCTCCAGCCCCATTGCCACCACTTCTTGGGTGGGCGATTCTGATCGTATCAGAACATTACGGCATTCGATTGCAGTGACGTCGCCGTCTGTCGCGACGCCGTCTTCGTTCATATCGGACAGTTCTTGTACGGCTGTCCAGCTTCCGACGTCTGACCAACCTGCCGAATACGGGACCACGCTCAGGTTCGATGCCTTTTCCATGACCGCATAATCTATCGAGATGTCAGCAGCGTCGGCCCAAGCGGCAGGATCCAGTCGCAGAAAGCCCAAGTCAGTTTTTGCCTCGGTCACTGCCTTTTGGACGGGTGCGATCAAGCTTCCTGCATGTTGTTCGAATGCTGATATTATGTCACGCACCGCGAACAGGAAGATGCCTGAATTCCACAAGTAACTTCCGTCAGCCAACATGGATTGCGCTGTTTCTTCATCCGGTTTTTCGACAAACCGGTCCAGCGGGACAGCACGTTCAGTTGAATCCGGTGCGTGGCTGAGTTTGAGGTACCCGTACCCGGTTTCTGGACGTGTAGGTGTAATGCCAAAGGTAACCAGATCACCGCGCTCTCTGATAGCGCGCGCTCCTTCGGCCACGGCTGAATGGAAGGCGGACTTGTTTGGAATGACGTGATCTGACGGGGCCACCAGCATGATTGCGTCTGGATTTCGGGATGCCAGATAGAGTGCTGCAGCTAGAACAGCAGGTGCTGTGTTACGCCCTTCTGGTTCAATCAGGATGGGGCCAGGGTCTATGCCAACTTCGGCCAATTGTTCGGGGACGATAAAGCGGAATGCTTCATTTGTCAGAACCAGCGGCTTTGCGTAAGGCATATCTGACGGTCCAAGCATTCGATCAGCGCAATCCTGCAACAGAGTGGATTCACCGACCAACGGAACAAATTGCTTAGGATAACTTTTGCGTGACAGTGGCCATAAACGTGTCCCTGATCCTCCGCAAAGAATGACAGGATGAACTGTATTCGTCATGTGTATGCCTTTGAACTGGTAATCACAGAAGGTATTTCTTTACTCGTACTCAATGAAATTTCTTTAACTACTGCGCCGCTTTCCCGGTTGCTACGATATCATTCAGGTAGTGGCTTAGGTCGTCGCGCAGGTCGTCTCGGGCAAGTGCAAACGCAACAGTGGCTTGCAGAAAACCCGATTTTGATCCGCAATCAAAACGTTGGCCATCAAATTTATATCCAAACACGGGAACACCATCTGCAATGTCCTCGGCGATGGCGTCGGTCAGCTGGATTTCACCACCACTTCCGGTTTTCATCGCATTCAGGTTGTTGAGTACAGATGGGCGCAGGACATATCGGCCAATAACTGCCAGGTTGGAGGGCGCTTCCGCAGGTTCGGGCTTTTCAACCATGCCTCTGGCCGGAATAACAGGGCCAATGCTGTCGCCGACATCCAACACCCCGTAAGAGCTTGTTTTCTCCGGCGCAACTTCCATGGCCGCCACCATGTTGCCGCCTGTCTCCTCATATGCTTCGATCATCTGTTGAAGGCAGGGTTTGTCGGCGGCGATTACGTCATCGGGCAGCATAACGGCAAAGGGTTCATCCCCAATCAGGCGGCGGGCGCACCATACGGCGTGTCCAAGACCCAGAGCTTTATGCTGACGGATATAGGCAATAGCCCCGCTTTCCATGTTCGTTTTGTTCAGGATTTCAAGCAGTTTGTCTTTCTTTTTTGCCTTCAACTCCTGTTCGAGCACAAGGTTGTGGTCGAAATAATCTTCAAGCGCGGATTTCCCGCGGGAGGTGACAAAAATAAACTCTTTGATGCCCGCCGCGCGCGCTTCGTCGATGGCGTACTGCACCAATGGCCGATCTACCAGGGTCATGATCTCTTTTGGAACCGACTTGGTAGCCGGCAAAAACCGCGTTCCCATGCCTGCAACCGGAAAAATTGCTTTGGTGACCTTGCGTGTCATGATGCCTCTCAATTTCAATATTCAGCCGGGAAAGCGGATTTGGTCCGACATATTCTCATAGGCTGCGCGACCTGATCAATCAATGATGCCCGATGGTTCAGGCGGCAATTGGTCAAATCGTGCCACCTTGTCGGGCCAGTGTCAAAAACGAGCTGTATTTTCACGAAAAGAAGACGGTCCAAAAAAGCAGCGCCTTCTGTGGCGTTTCGGGGTTGTTTGTCACTTGCAGACAGCAACCTTGATACACGTTTATTCCAGTTACTGTTGAGCTGACAATTTTCCGCTTCGTAACCTTTGGAAATCACTGAGGCTGCCTCAATGTTGGGTAGGAAATCTGTATCGCTTTCATAAAACAGTACTTTTTACCCAAGCGTTTCCGGCGTAACACATCCCCTCCCTTAAGCCGTAACCGCGTTTGAATGTGCCACCGCTTTCAGACTTCTCAGAGGCGCACGACCGAGAAAGGACAAGACTAGTGGGCGCGTTTCGGTCGAAAAACAGAAAAGCGAGAACTGGGTTTTCTAACCGATCGTTCTGTTCTTAGATTGGCGACAATTGGGAAAAATTCCCCTAAATAGACGCGGGATGTGTGCGAAACCTGCGCGTGTCGTAACCGTGCTGGACAATTCGCAGGGTGTGAATTGCGTCTGTTCCATCACCACCTGGTAAAGCTGGCCGATCCTGTTCAGGGTATCAGTTTGGATTTTATCGACGCGTCGGGAAAGCAACTTGGTGCATGGCCCGTAGCCTGTTGCCAACGACCAATCGAGCGGCGCGTTTTGAATCCAGGCAACCCGTCCGCACCGCCCACATCATGGCCCATCTGTTCAAGGGCACGCTGCATCGCCGCGATGTCAGAACGGTACAGTCCCCCCACCTTTCCCCACCTTTCGACAAAATCCCCGACGCCAAATTGAATGCGGTCTCCAACATGGCCAACAAACAAGGCATACAAAT
>NZ_JBXWSB010000152.1:0-8820 GCF_059613205.1 Ruegeria sp. BHSB064 | reverse complement strand
CAATTTTTGAAGACCCGGATGAGTGAGGATTGTTCAGTCATGCCACAGGATACACAGCCCTTAGGTGGCCATGATGGTCCGTACGATGCGCCTGTAGAAATTCACGAGTTTACGCTGCATCCAGATTGGATCGACTACAACGGGCATATGAACGTGGGGTATTATGGCGTCGCGTTCGATATGGCTTTTGAACGGTTGCTTGTCGATCATCTTGGCCTTGGCGAGCCTCAGGTTCAGGCGTTGGGTCAGGGGCCTTATGTCCTGCAATCACACATGCAGTTCCTGCGCGAGGTGACCGACGACATGACGATCTATTTCCAGTTTCGATTGTTGGATGCGGATCACAAACGGGGGCATTATTTCGGTCAGATGATCTCGGCGCCGGACGAAACTGTGTGTGCCACGCAAGAAGTGCTGTTCATGAATGTCAGCCACAAAACAGGTCGATCCGAACCCTATCCGGATTGGGCAGTCACGCGATTGGCACGAATGGTGTCGGATCACGCGTCTTTGCCGTCCGCGCCCCAGATAGGTCAGCCGATAGGAATTCGCCGCAAATAACGCTTCAGTAATCGCGTTCGAAAAACACCCCGATGCCGGTTTCGCCGCGGCCATCAACTGTGCCTTTGACCGTGAAATTGTCTGTCACATCCAGGTTCAGGTTCACCTCGGTATCGCCTTCGGTGTTGACGGTAAAATCGGTGTACAGGTTTTCGCCCAGATAGGCACCAGCCCCCAACCGACCCGCGCCACTTTCCGAAGCGCCGACGTCGATTGTATCCACGCCGGTGGAGTCCCGCAGGCCCTTGGTGACATCACCGCCCGCGCCGCTGAGCTGGGCCAGCGAGGCGGCCATCTGCGCAATCAGGAATGGGGAAATCTCTGAGAACCGGTTTCCGAACAGCAGCATCGCAAGCGCTTCTTCGGCTGGGCGTTCGGGGTCGGAGAACACGTTGACCTCGGGCGAATCCAAAGGCCCTGCAATTTCGATTGTGGCAGTTCCGTCCGATGTGCTGGCCGACGACTCGAACTCGATATATGGCGTCAGGTCGCCCTGCAGGGTGACAATGCCTTTGGTCAGGGCCAGCCTGCGGCCCAGAATGTCGAAATTGCCTCGGATCAGTTCGATCTGGCCTGATGGAACCACAGCAGCGGTGGTGCCGCCGATGAAAATCCGACCACCCAGTTCCGCGTTCACACCCCTTCCACGGACAAACACAGCCTTGGGGGCCAACAGGCTGATGTCCAGCGCAATTCTGGAATCGCTTTGACTTGCCTCTTCAGTGACGACCAGCCCCGCGCGTTCTCGGGTGACAAAGGCGGCGCGGCTTTCATTGATATGCTCAATCTCGGGGATCGGGGCTGCGCCAACCGCACCAGAAGCGGCCGCGAGATTGATGTTGGTTTCGTCGAACGTGATTTGCCCGGCCAATGAACTGTTTCCGGCCAGTGCTCCGGTCATCGCAATCTGGCCGTTTAGGGTGGTTTCATAAAGCAGCTGGTCCGTCAGCACGAGGCTGTTCAGCGCAGTCGTGATCTGGGCGTTGAACGGCGGTGTAAGGTCGACAGGTCCGGTAACGGTAAAGCCGCCGCCGGCGCGCACTCCACCACTGAGGTTGATGGTTGCTCGGCTCTGCGCCAGATCGATCTGACCGCTGATACCTGTGATCGTTTGGCCTGCGCCGGGAACGGCAAGTGATGTGCCAGAGGTCGTGACAGACCCGCTGAGCGACGCGAGCGCAGGAGCCCCTTTGAGGGCCAGATTGAAACGTGCTGATCCGTCGATCTTATTGGGTGTAATAAAGATATTTGCAATCCCAAGGTTGACGCCGCCTTGCGCCGTCAGATCAGCTTCGGTGCTGGTTTCGTCGAAGGTTCCGGCAACTGTGCTGGTGATGTCAGCGGGCCCTTCGGCTTTGGCATCAATGGTCCAAAGCCCATTGTCCCGCTTTGCATTGCCCGTCGCTGCGATGGTGCCGGGGAAATCAGGGACGAACCGCTCAATACGGTTGAATTTCGCGTCGAAGTCCAAGTCGGCGGAGCCGTTCGTGTCCACAGAACCCGCGACTTTTGCATAAGAGCTGTCGGGCCCCTGCAAATTGGCTGTGCCCTCAAAGCCCGCACTTGTGGGCGCGACGTTTCCATCCAGTTTCAATGGCCCTGTCAGAGTGTCAGACAGTCGGCCCAAGTCGTCTAAGGCAGCCGTAAAGTTCAGCCCTCCGGCATCGCGGTCGAGTTTTCCGGATGCTTCTGCTGAAAGGGCGGTTCCCTTCAACCGAAAACTACGAATGTCGAGCCCGTCATCGCCATTCTTCGCATCCACGGTCAGGGTGGTGCGCCCTTGGATCAGTTTGTCGACAGCGTCGATTCCGGTCTGAATATCATTCGCGTCCAGATTGCCATCCACATCGAAGCTCTTGCTGCCTACCGCACCATTGCCCGAAAGTTGCGTTTTGATCGACCCGGCCAGATCGCGCTTGGCAAGGCCCGAGAACAGAGACAGGTTCGGCACATTCAGGCTGGCTTCCCCGTCCACAGCCAAGGCACCTGTCGGGTCATCGATTGTGGCGGCGGCTTGCGCGGTCAAAGCAGTTCCGTTCACCTGTGCGTCGCGGATCACAATTTGATCCTGGCTGAGCGCACCGTCGAAGGTGATCTCGGTCCGACCCGAAACCAGGGGATCGATTTCGGACATGCCGGTTTTGATGTCCCGGCCCATCACGCTGGCAGTACCGTCGAATTCCAGTGTCTGAACCGCGCCCTTACCGTTGAGCTGTGCCTGTATGGCACCGCCAAGCTCGCGATTTGCAAGGCCCGAGAAGATGGAGAGGTCCTTGGCATTAACCGTAGCCTGCCCGTCGATGGTCAGATTGCCACCCGGCGTGGTTACTGTGCCGTCAGCCTGTGCACGAAGGGTGTCCCCGATAAGGGTGAAGTCCCTGATCGTTACGCCATCTGCACCTCGCTTGGCGTCTACGGTGATTGTGGTATCGCCGCGAATGACCGGGTCGATGTCATCGCGCCCGGTGGACAGGTCATTCCCTTCGACCTCAAGCTTGCCGTCAAAGCTGCCTTCCAGCGGGGACCCTTGCCCCACAAGCCGTGCAGAGGCTTGACCCCCAAGATCCATCTGCGCCAGGTCCGAAAACCGTGACAAATCCGTCGCCTGCAAAGTGGCGGTGCCATCTACCGCCAGACCGGTGGACAGGCCGCTGATCACCGCGTCCAGCCCCAGTTCGTAATCAGAACCAACAAGCTCCACGCCAGACAGGTTTACTGTTTGATCACTGCCATAGGCGAACAGACCATCCAGCGTGACGCGCTCGCCCACGGCTGCGTTCAGCGCATCATCGGCCAGGTCGATGCCGTCCAGAGCAGCCTGAAGGTCGCCATCCAGTTGCAGGGCCGTCCCTTGTTCCAGCGTCCCCTGGGCTGAGATTTGCGCACGTTGCAAATCGATCTGTGGCGTCTTTACTCCGTTGGCCGTAAGGCTCAGGTCCCACAGATTGCCGTTTTTCTCGTCAAACAACGCCGAAATCTGCGCCGCCTCGATGGAGGTATCTCCACCTGAAACCGGCAGTACCACGTTTTGCCCGTCCGGCGGTGTGATCCGCCCCTGCAACGCAGCCAGTTGCAGCTGACCACCGGCGGCCAGTTGCAGCTCACCCTTGAGGTTCAGCGCTTGAGACGTCAGCTCAAGATCACTGATGTTCAGTGCGCCATCCGGTTCGGTTCGTCCGTCCACAAACAACTGTGTCTTGGTGCCGAAAAATGTATCCATGTTGTCGGCGACAAAGGGCGTCAGATCCCCGCCAAGATCAGCTGTAAAGGCAATGCCTTCATCTGCGCTTGCCGCAGCAGTCGGGGCCGAACGCAGGCGAACCTGCCCGGTCACGCGTGGCTGGCCGTCGCTGCTGAGACCTATATCAGCCGTGAAGTCGCTTACCGGCCCGGACCCTTTTGCGGTCAGCCCAATGGGTGGGCTATCCGGTATTTTGAGAGCTGTAGATATCAGACCGCCCGCTGCTTCGATCACCTGAAGGTCAAGATCGATTTGACTGTCGGCGTTCTGAAACCCCGCGCTCAGCTTGATTTCATCCCCGGCGCGGTCCAGGCGTGTGATGTCGAGATTTGTATCCAGCGTGCCATCCGCCAGTGACAGGTTTCCGTTCACGGCAAGCTCTGCGGCAACGCCGATCAGAGGCTCGCCCAAGGCCAGTTCGCTGATACTGATTTCACCGATTTCAATGGCGACAGGAAGTTCGGGCAGTTGAAAGGCTTGCGTTTCAGCTGCGGGGGGCGGCGTATCTTTGGTGGTGGTGCCCGGGGTTCGGGCGATGTCAATCTCTTGTGCGGTCAGGGCGTTGACAGAAAACCGGCCGCGGATCAATGCCAGACGGTTCCAGTCCAGCACCGCATCCTTGATGGTCAGCCAGACCCCTTCATCGTCGGCAACCGTAATCTCGGCGATGGTGGCCCGTGAACTCAGCGCGCCTTGAAGGCCCGTGACGGTTACATTTTGATCGTCACCTGACAGCGTGTCCTGCAGGAACCGTTCGATCATGCTGCCGCCCTCATCCTCCTGCGCTTGCACGGACATTGGTGCAAGCAGCAGAGCGCCGATCAGCAGAGGGTGTGAAAGAAACCGTCTCAAAACGCCTGTCCGATCCCGATGTAAAACTGCAGGCCGTCGCCGGTGGGGCCACTCACTGGATAGGCGAGATCAAATCGCAAGGGTCCAAATCCGCCCAGATCGTATCTTACACCAATACCGGCGCCAGCGTGATCTTCAGCACCGCTGCCAATGAACGAGGACGTGTCGACGACACCGTAGTCATAAAACCCAACCAGTGACAGGCTATCGGTAATCTTGCCACGGATTTCACCGGACAAGCCGATAAACGACTTGCCGCCTGCAATACCGGTACCGACCGGGATGCCGAGGCTTTCATAAGGTTGCCCGCGAACGGTTCCAGCACCGCCTGAGAAGAATAGAAAGTCAGGCGTGACGCCATCCGCCGGAGGACCGATGACCGACCCAAGCTGGGCGCGCCCGGCCAGAACGATCCGGCCACCTGTCCCCAGGCTGGTATAGGCCCGCCCATCAAAGAAAAAGCGGATACCGGTATCCGTACCGGAAATTCCAACAAAGGGCATGACTTGCGAATCCAGATAGAATCCGCGCGTGGCGCTGACTTTGCTGTCGCGTTGGTCCCATTCCGAACGGAAAGGCACGATGAAATATCTGAACTTGCGACCGCTTCCATATGCATCATCGGCATCCGACCACTGAAAACCGGCGGACGCTTCGGCATAGAGGTTGTCCGAGAAGGTGCGACGCGCACCGTAAGCCAGCGACGCAACCGACACGTTGTAGTTTTCAGTGTTGCGCCGTTCCAGCAACGCGCTCCAGAATGTGTTGTCGTCCGGGCCAAGGCGGTCTGGTTGATCCAGGCGCAACCCGATCCGGCCGTCGATGTCTTCGGCCCCGCCGATGTTGCGTATCGCGGCTTCAAAGCGTAAGCGTTCGGCGCGTTTGAACATATTGCGATGAGCCCAGGTCGCTGTGACGTCAACACCATCGCGCGAGGCAAGCTCAACACCAAAGGTTATTCGACGTTTGGGCAGGTCTTCGAAGGTGGCGTCAAAGTCTAACGTGCCATCTGGATTTGGTGTCTCACGCTCTTGCAATGAAACGACGTTGAACGTGCCGGTGCGGCGCAGCCGTGTTCCGACCTTTTGGATTTTCGCAGGCGAATAAATCTCGCCACTTGGGAAACCAGCGATCTTTTCGATGGACCTGTGACGCACATCCGTGTCGCCCTTGATGAACATCTTGCCGAATGTCAGCCGGCGCCCCGGTTCCAGCGTGACCTGTGCGTCCAATTGTGCCTGAGAATGCCGCGCGATGACTTTCTGCCCCGCGACCCCAGCCTTGGCGTGGCCTGCATCCCGCCACCCTTGCACACCAGCTGAAGTGGCCTGTTGAATTGCGCCGGTTGTTGCCAGTTTGCCGGTGGCGAACTCTTCCGGCAGAACGGTGTCAGGGGCCAACGGCTGTACTGTGGCAGTACCGAATTTGAAGCTGGGCCCGGTTTCAACGTTAATTGCTGCCCGGTCGATCTTTGAAGGTACGGTCAGCGAACTCATTTCCGCAGCTTCCTGGCCGTCGAGTTTGATGCTGACAACCGGGCTGAAATACCCCTCGTCATACAGGATCTGCACAATCGTGCGGTAATCCGACAATGCGGCGGACAGGATTTCAAGCGGGGTATCCAGACCGCGCTCTTCGGCGGTGGTGACGGATGACGTTTCTTTCAGGCGCTCCACCAGTTCTTTGGACGCACCCGGGGCAGTTAGGCTGGTTTCCAATGCCAGTGACACGTTTGGGGCCAATGCCACAACAGCGACACCTAGCCAGCGCCTCAGACGGCCTTGCGGCTTGCTCCCTTGCATGAATTGCCCCAAATGTCCCAGTTCCAAATGTCATGCACCGTGTTTGCCACGGTCCTTTGCATTCAAGTTAGAGCATCTGAGTGCGATCTGGGAAAGAGATTATGCGCCTGACGCGAAAATTTAGGGCAAATTGCGTTTGTGCTACAGTCCGGCGTTGCGCACCCATCGGATGATGGCCTGACGGTCTTCGGGTTCCATATAGGTTACGTTTGCTGGCGGCATCGCGTGCGTCACACCAGCCTGCAGATAGATTTGCTGCGCGTTTCGAGCTATATCAGCCTCGGTTTCCAAAAGCACACCTTTCGGGGCCCAGAGAATGCCCTCCCAGACCGGTTCGCGCGCGTGACACATCGAACAGCGCCCAAGAACAATGTCATGGGCGTCTTCGAACCCTTCTGCATCAGCAAATTTCTGTTCGTACGGCGTTAGGGACTGTGCCTCTGCCTCTTCCAGCGGCTGGTACATAGGGGCTGTCGACAGCCACATGATGGTAATGAACAGCAGCGCGGTAGCCAGCCACGTCCAGGTGGGATTGCCAGCCCGGGCATGACGGGTGTTGAAATAGTGCCTGATGGTCACGCCCATCAGGAACACAAGTGCGGCGATGATCCAGTTGTATTCCGTCGCAAATGCCAGCGGGTAGTGGTTCGACAGCATCAGGAACAGAACCGGCAGCGTGAGATAGTTGTTATGGGTCGAGCGCAACTTGGCGATTTTGCCGTATTTTGGATCCGGCGTGCGCCCGTTTTTCAGATCATCCACCACGATGCGTTGATTGGGCATGATGATGAAGAACACGTTTGCCGTCATGATCGTGGCCGTAAACGCCCCCAGATGAAGCATCATCGCACGCCCGGTGAAGATCTGATTGTATCCCCAACCCATGGCCACCAGCAGCACAAACAGCAAGACCATCAGCAAGGTTGGGCGTTCCCCAAGCCCTGATTTACACAGGAAATCATAGACCAGCCATCCAACGGTTAGTGAAGCGGCCGAGATCAGAATGCCTTGCCAAAGGGCCAGATCAGCCTTTTCCGCGTCGATCAGATACAGCTCTCCGCCGACCCAATAGACGATCATCAGCAGCGCCGCACCGCTGAGCCATGTCGAATAGCTTTCCCATTTGAACCAGGTGAGGTGATCGGGCATCCGTTCCGGGGCCACCAGATACTTCTGTATGTGGTAGAAGCCGCCACCATGCACCTGCCATTCCTCGCCATCCGCCGGACCCGGAATATTGCGGTTCAGACCCAGGTCGAGCGCGATGAAATAAAATGAAGATCCGATCCAGGCCATGGCGGTGATCACGTGCAACCAGCGCACGGCAAACGCCATCCAGTCCCAGAACACGGCAAAGTCGTACATGTCAGAGGTCTCCGATTGGTTGCCGCCACACTAGGCAAACAGGCATTTCTTCGGTATTCCCGTATATTGTCAAACTGTATCAAAAAAAACGAAAAGATGTCCTATCTCGACAATATCCGAACCTTTGTCAGGGTCTACGATCTGGGCAGCATGTCCGCCGCAGGGCGAGACCTGAGAATCTCTCCGGCCGTGACTTCGGCGCGGATTTCTCAGCTTGAGGATCACTTAGGCGTACGCCTGTTTCAGCGCACGACCCGCAATCTGTCGCCGACCGAGCAAGGCAAAGCGTTTTATCCCGGAGCTGTCGCGGTGTTGGACGCGGTGGATGACGCCGAGGCCAAGGTGACCCATCTGACCGAAGCGCCGCGTGGGTCATTGTTTGCGGCGGCACCGCTGGGGGTGGGTCGCCGTCTGCTGGCGCCGCACGTACCTGATTTTCTGGCTGCTTACCCCGAAGTTGACGTACGCTTGCGCTTGACGGACCGGTCTGTCGACCTGACAACCGAAGGGCTGGATCTGGCGTTCTTCATAGGCCAGCCAGAGGACAGCACCTTGCGCATCCGTAAGATCGCAGATTGTCAGCGCGTGCTTTGTGCCGCCCCCGACTATGTGTCGCGTCGTGGAATGCCATCAACCGGTGCTGATCTGGTCGCCGACAAGCACGAATGCCTGAACCTGCGCTTTCCGGGAGCGGCTGAGTTTCAATGGATGCTGGAAACCCCCGAGGGACCGAAACGTTTTGCGGTGTCGGGTCGGTTTGAATGTGATGACGGAGATGTGCTGACGGATTGGGCTTTGTCTGGGCAAGGGATTGCGATGAAACCCGTTTTTGAGGTCGCAGAGCACCTGAAATCCGGGCGTCTTGTTCCGGTTGCAACCGCAACACCACCGGTTCCCGTGCAGATGGCATGTCTTTACACGCACCGGCGACATCAAGACCCGAAGGCGCGTTTGTTCATGGACTTCATGATCGAACGGATCGGAAAAATCGTTCGAAGC
>NZ_JBXWSB010000151.1:0-8853 GCF_059613205.1 Ruegeria sp. BHSB064 | reverse complement strand
ACTGACGAAGCCGGACACGATCTGCCCCGGGACGAGGACGCCTATGCGTTGGACCCCAAAGCGGTGGCGGGGATCCTCTATGCGGTGGATATCGATGATCGCGAAAAGCTGATCGAGTTGATGGAGCCGCTGCACGCGGCTGACATCGCTGACCTTCTTGAACAGATCAATCCGTTTGACCGGGCGCGCCTGATCCGCCTGTACGACAAAGAGTTTGACGGCGACATCCTGTCTGAACTGGATGAATCGGTTCGGGAAGAAGTGATCTCGGTCCTGAAACCCGATGTCCTGGCGGAAGCCGTGCGCGAGATGGAAAGCGACGATGTCGTTGACCTGTTGGAAGACCTTGAAGAGCCTCAGCAGGAAACCATCCTGGGCGCGCTAGAGGATTCTGAACGGATCGCCGCCGAACAAGCGCTGTCCTACCCTGAAAACTCGGCCGGTCGTCTCATGCAGCGCGAAGTTGTCATGGCGCCCGAGCATTGGACTGTTGGACAAGCCATTGATTTCATGCGCGCCAATGATGATCTGCCCGAGCAGTTTTATCATGTGGTGCTGGTCGATCCGCGCCTGAAACCTGTGGCGCAGGTGACTTTGGGCAAGCTGATGGCAGCCCGTCGCGAGGTGCCGCTGCATGATCTGACGGAAGAGGAGTTCCATATCATCCCCGTCGATCAGGACGAGGAGGACGTGGCGTATGCCTTCAACCAATACCACCTGATCTCGTCCCCGGTGGTGGATGCGGATGGGCGTTTGGTTGGTGTCATCACCATCGACGACGCGATGGTTGTTCTGGACGAAGAACATGAAGAAGACATTCTGCGTCTTGCCGGTGTGAGTGACGAAAGCTCCATTTCCGACAGTGTGGCGGCGACCAGCCGGCGAAGGTTGCCGTGGCTGGCGGTGAACCTATGTACCGCGATTTGTGCCTCGCTGGTGATTTCTCAGTTTGAGGCGGCGATTGATCAACTGGTGGCTCTGGCAATCCTGATGCCGATTGTGGCTTCGATGGGTGGTAACGCGGGCACGCAATCGCTGACGGTGGCCGTGCGCGCACTGGCGACGCGCGACCTGACCAATGCAAACGTTATGCGGGTAATCCGGCGCGAATTGTTGGTCGGCATGCTCAACGGGCTGTGCTTTGCCATCGTGTTGGGCACTGTTGGGATGCTGTGGTTTGACTCTCCGCTCTTGGGTGTCGTGATCGGCTCGGCACTGGTCGTGAACATGATCATCGCAGGCTTTGCAGGTACGGTAGTACCAGTCGTGCTGGACCGTTTGGGCATCGACCCTGCGCTGGCGTCGGGAACCTTTGTGACAACCACAACGGATGTCATGGGGTTCTTCATCTTTCTTGGGCTTGCCAGCGTGGTGCTACTGTGACTGATCTGACCGAAATCAAAGCCGCCGCCCGCAAAGCGGCGTTTGCGCGCCGCAAGGCCGCATTCGATACGCGTTTGCCCGGTGCGGCCGGACGGTTGTCAGAGGTTCTGGCAGGGCACCGCAGCGTACCGATGTCGGGCTATATGCCGATCCGAACCGAGATCGATCCGTTGCCTGCGATGGCCGAAGCATCGGCGTACGGGCCGGTTGGCGTGCCGGTCATTCAGGCCGCTGGTCAACCTTTGAAATTCTCTCGCTGGACGCCCGAAGGTGTACTGAAAGATGGCCCGTTTGGTGCCAAAGTGCCCGAGGTGGATGACTATTTCGATCCCGAGATTCTTATCGTGCCGCTGGTCGCGTTTGATGCAAATGGTGGTCGGCTGGGCTATGGCGGCGGGTTCTATGACCGCACGCTGGAAGGTTTGCGCGCCAAACGCCCGACGCTGGCCATCGGGTTTGCCTTTGACGCGCAAGAGGCCGAGGGCCTGCCATTGGAGCCGACGGACCAACCGTTGGATATGGTCATCACGGAAAGCCGCGTGCTGACCTTCTAGCTGTTACTGCTCGAAATGGCTGCGCAAGTAATCCCAGGCATCCACTTCGGTGCCGTCTTTCAAAATGCAGACGCCGAAAACGCTGCCATCTTCGTTTTTCCGAAGTTGGTAGGTTCCGTCGTTTTCTATGCAAAATGTTGCTGCCGGGTTGGGCATGGACGTTTTGGTGCCTTCTGCGCCCGCGGCCGTGGCGGTCAAAAGGCAGGCGGTCAGAAATGTAAATGACTTCACGAAGAATTCCCTCTGTATTCAAGAACCACATCCAAACATTGACACGATTGAATGTGATTTCAACCTCGAACGTGCTGGCAAATTTCACGGTTCCGCCTTGTTATTGCCCCGCACAGCCCCTACGACCCGGATCATGAGGATTTTGTTTCTTGGTGACGTCATGGGGCGCGCGGGCCGCGCTGCCGTTCAGCAGCACTTGCCGCGCCTGCGCGACGAATGGCGGCTGGACTTTGTTGTGGTCAACGGTGAAAACGCGTCGAACGGTATGGGGCTCAGCGGAGATCATGCCAAGCTGCTTCTGGATGCCGGTGCGGATTGTCTGACGCTGGGTGATCATGCCTTCGACCAGAAGGACATGTTGCAATATATCGAGAAAGAGCAGCGTATCGTGCGCCCAGTGAACTTTGCCAAAGGTGCGCCGGGGCGGGGCCATCGGCTGTTCAATGCACCAGGTGGGCGCAAGGTTCTGGTCGTACAGGTGCTTGGACAGGTCTTTATGAAACGGCCCTTTGATGACCCGTTCTCGGCTATCGAACCGATCCTGAAGTCGCATCCCCGCGGGGGGCAGGCGCAAGCCATCATAGTAGATATGCATTGCGAGGCGACGTCCGAGAAAATGGCGATGGGCCACTACTGCGACAAGCGCGCCAGCCTTGTGGTCGGAACGCACACTCATGTACCGACTGCGGATTCTCAGATATTGCCGGGTGGTACGGCGTATCTGACAGATGCCGGTATGTGCGGAGATTACGACTCGGTCATTGGCATGGACAAGCAGGAGCCGATGCGCCGGTTCATCACCGGCATGCCAAAAGCACGGTTCACACCCGCAAACGGTGAAGCGACCCTGAGCGGCGTGTTCGTGGAAACCGATGATCGCGACGGTCGGGCAAAATCTGTGCATATGGTGCGCATCGGGGGGCGTCTGGAACAGGCCGGCCCTGAATAACAAACGTCAGGCTTGCTCTACCGCGCGCAATGCGTGAAACTACGCGTTAGCAGGCGCTTGGGCCCGGGTTCGGACAGAATACCACGAATGAACTTCCTTTCACTGACAGACACAGGCAGCGCAATTCTGGCGCTGCTCATCGTCGCGGGCATGTTCGTCATGTTCCTGCGCGAGGTTTATCCAACCGAAGTCGTGGCCATCGGTGGTGTATCTTTGATGCTTGTCACTGGCATTCTGCCTTATCAAAGTGCGCTGGCGGTTTTGTCCAATCCTGCGCCTTGGACCATTGCGGCGATGTTCATCATCATGGGGGCCCTGGTGCGAACGGGGGCATTGGACTCATTCACTTCAACCGCGCAGAAACAGGCTCAGGTCAACCCACGTATCGCAATCGGGTTGCTGATGGGGTTTGTTGTTGTGGCCTCGGCTGTGGTGTCGAACACACCAGTGGTTGTGGTCATGATCCCTGTTTTCGTGCAAATCGCCCGCACCCTGAATGTGCCTGCGTCCAAACTGCTGATTCCGTTGAGCTATGCGGCTATTCTTGGCGGCACACTGACACTGATTGGCACGTCGACCAACCTGCTGGTCGATGGTGTGGCTCGCGCACAAGGAATGACACCCTTTACAATCTTCGAAGTCACGCCGCTGGGGATCGTCCTAGTGATCTATGGGATGATCTATCTGCGCTTCATCGCGCCCAAGCTTCTGCCCGAGCGCGACAGCATGGCGTCGCTGCTCAGCGACCGGTCGAAGATGAAGTTCTTTACCGAAGCCGTCATTCCGCCAGACAGCAACCTGATTGGACGCGAAGTGACAGGTGTGCAACTGTTCAAACGCCCCGGTGTGCGCCTGATCGATGTGGTCCGAGGGGATGAATCACTGCGGCGCAACCTGAAAGGCGTCGAACTGAGGGTCGGCGACCGTGTGGTTTTGCGGACCGAGATGACCGAGTTGTTGAGCCTGCAAAGCAACAAGGAACTCAAGCGTGTGGATCAGGTGTCTGCCGTTGAAACCAAGACGGTCGAGGTGCTGATCACGCCCGGATGCCGGATGGTGGGACGGGCTTTGGGCATGTTGCGACTGCGCAGGCGCTATGGCGTCTATGTCTTGGCCGTTCATCGCCGCAATCAAAACATCGGGCGCCAGTTGGACGAACTGGTGGTTCGCGTCGGTGACACCCTGCTGTTGGAGGGTGCGCCCTCAGACATCCAGCGCCTTGCAGCGGAAATGGACATGGTCGATGTCACACAACCGTCCGCGCGGGCTTTCCGCCGTAGTCACGCACCGATTGCAATTGGTGCGCTTGTCGGGATTGTCGCGCTGGCCGCGCTGGGTATTGCGCCGATCCTTCTGTTGTCGATTGTGGCAGTCGCTGTGGTCCTGATGACCCGCTGCATTGACGCGGACGAAGCGTTTTCCTTTGTTGAAGGCCGGTTGTTGGCATTGATTTTTGCCATGCTCGCCATCGGTGCGGCACTGGACAGCTCTGGCGCAGTGTCACTGATTGTCGAGGCTGTTGCGCCCGGGCTTAGCGCTTTACCGCCCTTCCTGATCATCTGGGCGGTCTACCTGCTGACCTCGGTCCTGACCGAGCTGGTCTCAAACAACGCCGTTGCCGTCGTTGTGACACCGATCGCCATCGGGTTGGCTCAGGCCGTTGGAATGGATCCGCGCCCCCTTGTCGTCGCTGTGATGGTTGCAGCCTCGGCGTCCTTTGCGACGCCGATCGGGTATCAGACGAACATGATGGTCTACGGTCCCGGCGGCTATCGGTTTACCGATTTCATGAAGGTGGGCATCCCATTAAACCTGACGGTCGGATTGCTGGCGTCCCTGCTTATCCCGTTGATCTGGCCGATCTAAAATCGGCGCGGAACCGCCACCGGTAAATTGGCAGACTTGTAAATCGCGGGCGATACACAATCTTTTGTGAATGTGATTTGCAAAGGGGATTTGCCATGCTGACAGCAGCCCAAGCCACATTGGCAGGCGCAGCGATTGCAACCATCATCAGCAGTGCCGCAATGGCGGGTACGGTTGAGGGGACTGCAACCTACCGCGAGCGTATTGCGCTTCCACCTGACGCGAACCTGTTTGTCGAACTTCAGGATATTTCGCTGGCGGATGTTCCGGCCGTGACATTGGCCGCGCAGCGATACGCTCTGACAGGTGTGCCTGCGCAGTTTGAACTGACCTATGATGACGCGTTGATCAAGGAAGGGCACAGCTATGCGGTGCGCGCGACGGTCACGCAGGGGCGAAAGCTGTTGTTCACCACAGACACGGTTTACCCTGTTCTGACAAATGAAGCGGGAAACTCGGCTGACCTGCTTTTGGTGCAGGTTCAAAACCAGCAAAGTGCAACGCTTGAAAACACCGAATGGGTCGCAGCAACCCTGAACGGCGCGCCGCTGGAGGCTGAACGACGCCCCGAACTGAGCTTTGGGCAAGGCGGGTCCTTTGCGGGCAGCGGTGGCTGCAACCGGTTCAGCGGTCAGGCCGAGATTTCAGGCAACCGGATCACATTTCCCGACAACATGGCCGCAACTCTCATGGCATGCCCGCCTGAGTTGGATGAGGTTGAGCGCGCCTTCCTGAAGACGATGCAGAACATCACGTCCTTTGCGATGGAAGGGGACGCGCTGGCTCTGCTTGATGCCGACGGCGAGCCTGTGATCAAGCTGGTCCGCAAATAGATCAGTAGGGCCTTCAGGCGACGGCCCTAGACCGCCCTGCGTTGCGCCCCGAAAAGATACAACCGCCCAGGAAAGTTCCTTCCAGCGCGTTGTACCCGTGATAGCCGCCTCCGCCAAAACCGGCGACTTCACCCGCGGCGAACAGGCCGGGCACCACGTTGCCATCTTCCCCGATCATCTGGCTGTCCAGGTTGGTTTGTAGCCCGCCCAGCGTTTTTCGGGTCAGGACGTGCAGCTTAACCGCAATAAGCGGGCCGTTGGACGGGTCGAGGAACTTGTGCGGTTTGGCAGTACGGATCAACTTGTCTCCGCGATAGTTTCGGGCGGCCAAAATCGCCATCATCTGGGCGTCCTTCGAGAAAGGATTGTCGACCTGCGAGTCGCGCGCTTCGATCTGCCCGCGCAAGTGCGCTTCGTCAATTAACCCACCGCCCAGATGGTTCATCCCGTTGACCAGTTCGGTCAACGTATTGGCCACGACGAAATCCTCGCCATGTTCCTTAAACGCTTCAACAGGGGCAGTTGCTTTGGAGCCTGACAGGATGCGTTGACGAATGACTTCTTTCCAACTGCCCGAGGTAAAGTCCGGGTTCTGTTCCGACCCGGACAGGGCGAATTCCTTCTTGATGACTTTCTGGGTCAGAACAAACCAGCTGTACTCGTACCCTGTCTTCAGGATTTCCTTCAACGTCCCCAACGTATCGAACCCCGGCAGGCAGGGTGGTTCCAGACGGTTTCCTTTGGCGTCGAACCACATTGAGCTGGGGCCGGGCAGAATGCGGATGCCATGGGCAGGCCATATCGGATCCCAGTTGCGCACGCCTTCGGTGTAATGCCACATGCGGTCGCCATTGATGACGTGTCCGCCCGCTTTTTCACTGATCCCGATCATGCGGCCGTCGACATGAAAGGGCACGCCAGCCACCATGTCTTTTGGAGGTTCCCCAAGACGATCCTTGGGCCAGTTCCGCCGCACCATTTCAAAATTGCCGCCGATGCCGCCAGAGGTAACGATGATCGACGGCGCATAGACCTCGAATTCCCCAACTTCGTCACGGTTTGTCTTGCCGCCGCGCTGGGCGGTATCGTCGGCCAGCACCTCTCCGGATACACCTTTGGCCGTGCCGTTCTGCATGATGATGTGGCTGACCTGATGGCGGAACTTCATTTGGATCAGACCGGCGCTGACATGTTCTTTCACGCGTCGGATGAAATGTTCCAGAACGCCGGGGCCAGTGCCCCACGTGATGTGAAAACGCGGGACAGAGTTGCCATGCCCGTTCGCGTAGGACCCACCGCGTTCCGCCCAACCCACAACCGGAAACCAACGCAAACCCATCTCGTGTAGCCACGGGCGCATTTCTCCCGCCGCAAACTCGACATAACTCTCGGCCCATTTGCGGGGCCAGGCGTCTTCCGCGCGGTCGAACTGTGCGCTGCCCATCCAGTCACGAAGGGCAAGCTCTTGGCTGTCGTGTATGCCCATCCGGCGTTGTTCCGGCGTGTCGACCATGAACAAACCGCCGAGGCTCCAGAACGCCTGACCACCCAGAAAGCTCTCGGGCTCCTGATCGACAATGATCACCTTTTTGCCTCGGTCGCCCAGCTCAGCCGCTGCTGCCAATCCAGCCAGGCCCGCGCCGACGACAATCGCATCTGCTGTGTTATTGGTCATGAACTGTCCTTTCAGCGTCGGCGAAACCAAACGAGGAACGGCAGCACGACGGCATACATCGTGATCCCGTAGACTGCGGACGGCAGGGCCAGAGGGCTAAAGCCGCTCTCTGTGCCGGTGATAAGGGCCGCCAGCGTAATTCCCAGTGTCGAGTTCTGGATACCTGTGTCAATTGATATGCTTTTACATTCGGCCCATGGCAGATTTGCAGCGCGTGCGATCCCCAGCCCGATAAGCAAAAGGGCAACGTTGAGTGAGATCAGACCGGCGCCCATGATGCCCAGATTATCAATGAAAATCTGCCAGTTTCCGGCCAGGGCGGCCACAACGATCAAAACGAACAAAGCGGTTGCGAGCGTTGAAAGTCCGCCCTCGATACGGTTTGCAAACCCGGTTGCAAACCTGCGAACTCCGACGCCTATGGCGACGGGAAGGGTGGTGATCAGAAACATGGCAATGGCCAGACCGCTGATCGACACATCAGGTGCGTTTTCACCCATAAAATAGGTGATGGACCATGCCGCCAGAAAGGGCACTGTCAGGATTGACAAGATGCTGATCACAGCAGTCAGGCTGACGGAAAGCGCCACGTCTCCCTTGGCCAATTTGGTCAGAATATTGCTGGTCACGCCCCCGGGGCAAAAGCTGAGCAGCATGAAACCAACCGCGATTTCAGGGGGCAGGCCAAACAGTGTGACGGTGAGGAACGCAGCGATGGGCAGAAGCACGACCTGACATACCGCACCAATTGCAAACGGGTATTTTCGGTTCAGTACGCGCCGGAAATCTGCGGTCTCTAGTCCAACGCCAAGTGACAGCATGATAATGGCCAGCGAAATCGGCAGGCCAACATTGATGAGCAAGTCCAAGAACAACTCCTCCCAAAGTCGTTTCGGATCAGCCTATGCGAGCATGAAAGGCGCAAGCAACCGCGCCGTTGGGTCACTTGTAGCGTTCGACGAAACGGCGCAGGATTTCGCCGGGTTGTGTGACGTCTGCGGCGTTGCAGATGTCGATCAGGCGCTGGGCATCTTTGGGCGGGAAATAGCCGTGATGCTTGTAGATGTTGATCCGCTGTTCAAAATCTTTCGCGTCCGCTTCGGGATGAAACTGTGTGGCATAGACGTTCTGGCCGAAGCGGATCATCTGAAACGGGCAGGGGTCTGAGGCGACAAGATGCACGCAGCCTTCAGGCAATGCCTGAACAGCTTCCTTGTGGCCAACGAAGGCGTCGAATTCCGGGGTCAGCCCGGCTGTCAGCGGATCTGTGGCACCATCTTCCGTCAGGCGGCAAGCTGAGGGCCCGACCGGCTCGCTGTACTTGGCTTTGCTCACGTCACCGCCCAGATGCGCGGCCAGAAC
>NZ_JBXWSB010000150.1:0-9229 GCF_059613205.1 Ruegeria sp. BHSB064 | reverse complement strand
GCCGCCAAAGGTGCCTCTGGCCCGACAATCACGAAATCAATCGCGTTTTCTTCGGCAAAGCTGACAACGGCCCCGCCATTCTCGATATCCAGCGCGGCACAATCCGCGATCTGAGCGATTCCGGCGTTTCCCGGTGCCACGATCAGACGGTCGCATTTTGGGTTTTGCAACACCGCCCAGGCGAGACTGTGTTCGCGCCCGCCGCTGCCGAGAATGAGGATGTTCATGAATGCTCTCCGATCTGCTTGGCCTTGCCTGCGCGGCGTTCTAAGCTGGCCCGGCATTCGAAACAAGGCGCTGAAATGTCCGATCTGCTTGATGACCCGATTCCGGGCCAAAATACCCCCGAATACACCGTTTCCGAGATCTCGGGAGAGGTGAAACGCACGCTCGAAGGCTCCTTCGGGCGAATCCGTGTGCGCGGTGAGGTCGGACGCGTGTTCAAAGCACGTTCGGGGCATTTGTACTATGACATCAAAGATGACCGGAATGTTCTGGCCTGCACCACGTGGAAGGGTCAGATTTCAGGCTTGTCCGTTGTCCCGGAGGAAGGGTTGGAAGTTGTCGTCACAGGCCGCCTGACCGCTTTTGGGGCGCAGTCGAAATACAACCTGAACGTCGATGAGGTGTCCGTCGCCGGACAGGGCGCACTGATGGCGTTGCTGGAAAAGCGCAAGAAACAACTTGAGGCCGAAGGTCTGTTTGCACCTGAGCGCAAGAAGCCGTTGCCCTACCTGCCGCAGATCATTGGGGTCGTGACATCGCCTTCGGGCGCCGTGATCCGCGACATTCTTCATCGCCTCCGGGATCGGTTCCCGCGTAAGGTGTTGATCTGGCCCGTGGCCGTCCAAGGGGCAAATTGCGCACCCGAAGTGGCCCGCGCTATCGAAGGCTTCAATCAATTGACGCCGGGCGGAGCTTTGCCACGCCCCGATCTGATCATCGTGGCGCGCGGAGGCGGGTCTATCGAAGACCTCTGGGGCTTTAACGAAGAGGTCGTCGCCCGCGCCGCTGCCGCGTCAGATATTCCGCTGATTTCAGCCGTCGGGCACGAAACCGATACAACGCTGATCGACTTTGTCTCGGATCGCCGCGCGCCTACGCCCACTGCAGCGGCAGAGCTTGCCGTGCCTGTCCGCATGGAACTGCTCGCCTGGACCGGAGAGCAAGGTGCCCGCCTGTCGCGTGCCGCGTCTGACGCGGTACAGCGCCGGACACAAAGGCTGCGCGATCTGTCCCGCGCCTTGCCGCGCCCGGACAGCCTGTTGAACACCCCGCGCCAACGTCTTGATTTGATTGCAGATCGTTTAACACCGGCTTTGACCCGTGGCGTGCAAAACCGCCGCTTGCAAGTCGTCGAACTGTCCGCCCATCTGCGCCCTTCGACCCTGCGCGGTTTGGTATCGACACGACAGGAATCGCTGCACAACCTGTCGTCGCGCCTGTCTCTGCGACCTATTGAACGCGAGATCGACCAACAGCGGCAGAGCCTTGCCCGCCTAGGCGATCGAATGAACACCGCTCAGTCCACGCGGCTGGAACGCCTCAAGCAACAACTTGAGGCGACAGATCGCCTGCGCGAAACGCTCAGTTACAAAGCCACGCTGGAACGTGGATATGCCGTCGTCCGCGCAGAGGGGGACGTCGTCACCACCAAAGCACAGGCGGCCAAACATGCGGCGCTTGAGATCGAGTTCTCTGATGGCATTCTCAGCACCGGCGCCACAGCAAAACCGACGCCCAGGAAACCCAAACCGGACGCCCCGGATCAGGGATCACTGTTCTGAGCTAAACCGACCATCTTGGGCAAATGACGGCGTCGAATTTAACGGCTCAAAGGTGGTGCGCCCGCTTTGATCAAACGCCAACCTCTGGCCCGTAACACACCATTTCCTCGCCTAGTTCTTCGGCCTCGTACAACTCCGTCGCCTCCGGGTTGCCTTCAAACTGCGCAACCAGACCACCGCCGGATTGCGTAAAGACCCAACATTGTGGGTCGGGCCTGTCTTCGTAGACAAAGCAGATTTGATCTTCCGACTGGTACCAGAAACCTTCTTTGCAATTACCATCCAGAAAAGACCATATCACGCGGCGGTTTGGCAAATACCGTTCGACCCCGTATACTTGCCCGTCGAACCCGTAGAAAAGGGTTTTACCTTGCGTATATCTGTCGAACTCCGAGCCAGATAAAGGTGTCTGCGCCGCGGCGGTTTGCGCGGCAAAACTTGCGAGAATCATCCAATACCTGAGCATATGCGCACTCTGCCAGAAGCTTTATGTCGATGCCATTCACCGTTTGACCACGGAACCTCACAAGAAACTTGACTTTACGTAAGCGGTTGATTTCAAAACCCATACCCGCTGAGATCAGGTGTGAACGGCCGGGAGCATCCATGACCAACGTACTATTCTTGATCGCACTTGGCTGCGCCCTTGTCTATCTGCCCATGACAGCGCGCCCGGCCTCAACCTTTCGCACGATTTTCAAGACCACCTCGGTTGCCGCTTTGGCCGTTGCAGCCGTTTTACAAGGCGGGCCATGGTTACTTGTTGTCGCGCTTGTCTTATGTGCGACAGGCGACGCATTGTTGTCGCGCGAAACGGATGCCACGTTCATGGCGGGCATCGCCGCCTTTGCCGGCGGACATCTGGCCTATATCGCGCTGTTCCTGACCTATCCGGCCAGTCACGCTGATCTGATCTGGAACGCGCCCGCAACCGTGTGGTCTCTGGTCATTCTGGGCATCATCATGGCAACGGTTCTTACGCCCCGCGCAGGTGATCTTAAGGGGCCTGTTCTGGCCTATATCCCCATCATCCTTGGAATGGGTATCACTGTTCTGGCACTACCGGATACGGGCGCTTTGCGCTGGGCCTTTCCTGCCGCCATCGCCTTTATCGCGTCCGATCTGATCCTTGCGACCGAAAAGTTCCTGCTGCCGCCGAACCACCCGGCCCTGAAGGTAACGCCCTATCTGGTCTGGCCCCTTTACTGGGGCGCACAGCTTGGCTTTGTCCTAGGGTTCGCATGACCCTTTGCAACTGCCGCAAATCCGCATTAGGTGAAGGGAACACCTGCGGAGACTGTAAATGGCGTTTTTCTCAAAGCTAAAGGACAAGCTGTTAAAATCCTCCTCTCGTCTGGAAGAGGGGCTGGAAGCCATCGTCGAAGATGGCGGCGAGGAAACGGCCGCGCCTGACCCGGTGATCCCCGAACCACAACCGGAACCGCAACCGGTCCCTGAAGTTCCGAATCCCGCCCCGGCACCGCAACCGACTGAACCGCCCGCCCCGATCCCCGCTGATCCAACTCCGATCGCTCCTCCACCCGAAGTCCCTGAATCAAAGGGCATTCTGAACCGCCTGTTCAATCGCGGCGGCGGCACGACGGAAATGCGCCGCACTTTGGATGATGACATGCTGGAGCAACTGGAAGAGCTGCTGATCGCCTCCGACATGGGTGTCGACACGGCCTTGCGCGTCACCTCGAACATGGCCGAGGGGCGCTTTGGCCGCAAACTCTCGACCCGGGAAATCAAACAACTATTGGCGCAGGAAGTCGCCCGCGTGATGGAGCCCGTGGCCAAGCCTCTGCCAATCTATCCCAAACGCCCGCAAGTGGTGCTGGTGGTCGGCGTAAACGGGTCCGGCAAGACCACGACAATCGGCAAACTCGCCAGCCAGTTCAAAGAGGCAGGCAAGAAAGTCGTCATCGCTGCCGGTGACACATTCCGCGCGGCAGCTGTTGAACAATTGCAAGTCTGGGGCGACCGCGCCGGTGTTCCGGTGCTGACCGCGCCAGAAGGCTCGGATCCCGCCAGCCTGGCGTTCGATGCCCTGACCTGCGCGCAGGCCGAAGGTGCCGATCTGCTGATGATCGACACCGCAGGCCGTTTGCAAAACCGTGCTGACCTGATGGAAGAGCTGGCCAAGATCGTTCGCGTCATCCGCAAAGTCGACGACACAGCCCCGCACAACACATTGCTGGTCCTCGACGCCACCACGGGACAGAACGCCTTGAGCCAGGTAGAGACGTTCCGCAAGCTGGCCGACGTCTCGGGCCTTGTCATGACCAAACTGGACGGTACCGCCAAAGGCGGCGTTCTGGTCGCTTTGGCAGACAAATTCGGCCTGCCCATCCACGCCATTGGTGTGGGTGAACAGATCGACGACCTCGCCCCCTTCGACCCCGAAGAATTTGCCGCCGCCCTGACCGGTCTGGACAAAGGCTGATCCGCCCCTTCATCTGGCTAAAAATACCTTCGGGGGTCTGGGGGTGGAAAACCCCCAGCCTCATCGCCCTGCAAAAGGCTGGCATCTTTGAGCACTTGGCTAATCTCACTAGAAGGCACCGAAGCAGGCCACCAGCTTGCGCTTGGACTGGCCCTGATGGCGGCCTTTCTCCATGCCGTGTTTGGGGCTCTGCAAAAAGGACGCCATGATCCGTGGCTGTCTCGTGGGGCCATTGATGCCAGTTACTGCCTCATGGCCGCACCTTTTGCCCTTTTTGTTGTGCCCTGGCCCGAACCGCATATGTGGCCGATCTTCGCGCTCGTCTGGCTGATCCACATCGCCTACAAGACGCTTCAGGCCATGGCGTATACCAAAGGTTCCTATACAGTGGTCTATCCGGTCGTGCGCGGAACCGGGCCGCTTTTTACTGTCATCGGTGCTTATCTTCTGTTCGGAGAGACCTTTTCTGCCGTTCAATGGCTGGGCGTTGCGACCTTGCTGGCTGGCATCTTCGGGTTGGCCGCGTATAATTTCCGGTTTCTGGAAACCAATCGGGACACCCTAGGCATTGCGCTCACTCTGGCAATCATAACGGGCCTTTTTGTGGCCCTTTACACCACCTATGACGCCTACGGCATCCGCGCCACTGCTGACCCTTTCACCTTTCTGGCCTGGTTCTTCATGATCGATGGTACGGCCATGCCGATCTACGCCTTCCTCAGATGGCGAGCCATGATCGACCGTCCTGCTGTCGGCCCCCTCATGCTGCGTGGTCTGGCGGGTGGAGTTATTGCCCCACTCTCCTTTGGTGCGATCATGCTCGCCACCCGGCTGGACAAAGTGGGTGAGGCCGCCGTCCTTCGCGAAACTTCAACTGTCTTCGCGGCACTGATCGGCTGGCTTGTGCTAAAGGAAACTGTAGGCCCCCGACGCATTGCCCTTATGGCATTGATTGCACTCGGCGCCGTAATAGTTGAAATGGGCGGGTAAACAGCAGGACGTACAGATGACAGTCAAAAAAGACATCAACCCGTTTTTGAAACAGGTGCTGGAGCTTGGCCCCCCTTTGGCCTTCTTCTTCATCTACCTGCGTTTGCGTGACGACAGTTTTCTGATCGGTGGTATTGAATATTCCGGCTTTATCGTTGCGACGATCATCTTTGTTCCTCTGATGCTCGGTGCGATGGGTATCCTGTGGTACCTGACCGGAAAACTCAGCCGAATGCAGATATTCACCGCCTTCATGGTGCTTTTCTTCGGTGGTCTTACCGCCTGGTTCAACGACGAGCGGTTCTTCAAGATGAAAACCACGCTGGTCTATGGTCTGTTTGCTTTGATCCTGGGCATTGGCCTGATGCAAAAGAAGTCTTATCTGGCCTATGTTCTGGAAGAGTTGCTTCCGATGAAACAGGAAGGTTGGATGATCCTGACCCGCCGCTTGTGCGCCTGTTTTGCCATTTTGGCCGCCGCCAACGAATTTGTCTGGCGCACTATGTCGACGGACATGTGGGTCAAGATCGAGACCTTTGGCTTTCCCATCGCGCTGATGGCCTTTTTGATGCTGCAATTCAGTATGTTGCAGCGCTACATGGAGGACCCGGAGCAGAAATAAGTCCCGTTGCGTCAGCCAGGTCTGCCAAAACAAACAAAATTCTTGGATAATGCGCCGAGCTATGTGAAGTTGTGTCACCACCCACACACTCACCTTGCCCAAGATCGGTGCATACATGACGGCCTTTCCCAACAGCGGCTTCCTGTCCGAAGCTTCCGACGGGCTCAGAGAAATGCTTTCGGCTCAAGCGAACGAAATTTCTTTGTCCCAAGGCGAAACACTTTTTGAACAAGGCGACGAGGGCGACGCGCTTTACGCCATATTGGACGGAACGCTGGAAGTGTCCTTTCTGGCTATGAGCGGACGCAAGCTAACCCTGACCCTGATGCGCCCCGGCGAGGTCTTTGGCGAAATCGCCCTCTTTGACAATGGCCCACGCACGGCCACCATAGCTGCGGCCGAACCGTCGCGTGTACTGCGCGTCCGTCGCAATGACGTCTTGAAACAGATCCGGCACCATCCTGATCTTGCAGAGGATTTAATCCGGCTGGCCGGATTGCGGATGCGATGGATGGGATCGCAGCTGAACGAACAAGTCTTCTTGCCAATGCCCATTCGACTGGCCCGAAAGCTGCTGCACCTGTCCGGCCTTCAGGACAACCCGTCCGAGCGCATTACGCTATCGCAAAGCGAACTGGCCGAATTTGTCGGGGCGACGCGTGAAGCTGTGTCTAAGACAATCTCTGGCTGGAAAAGAGACAACGTTGTGGAAGCGTCCCGAGGAGGGTTGCTGATCCAGGACTTCACAGCCTTGCGGGAACTGGCCGAGTCCGACCTGATCTGAACAGGTGTGACCTGCTTCACAGACCTGTTTCCAATCATAACCTAAGGTGAACTTGTTACCGTAGGAGGTCAGAGAATCATCCCCGATATCTGTCCACTGACCTCTCCCTGTATCTGAGCCATACGCAATTTTTGCGTATGGCTCATTTTTTTTGGAGAAACCCTGTCCCAGATCGGGCAAGCAAAGAAAAAGGCCGGGATTTTATCCCGGCCTCTTGCGTTTATTCTTCAAGGCTCAGTGCCACAAACCGCGGATCTCCGCCCCTGCGCACCAAAAGCAGCAGGGATTTCCTGCCGGCTTCGCGCGATTCTTCCATTCGCTCTTCCAGATCTCCGATGGTCTCAACTTTTTGCTGTCCTGCTTCGGTGATCAGATCACCGGCCCGCAATCCTTTGGCATATGCTTCGGACGCCTGATCCACGTCGGAAATCACCAGACCTTCGGCATCTGCGTCAAGCCCCAGATCCTCGCGCAGCGTGTCGGTCAGGGGAGATATCGTCAGGCCGAGAATATCCGCGTTCTCGTCGACCGGCGCATCTTCAGGTTCCTGTTCGCCGCTATCAGCACGCTCAGCATCTTCGCGGCGCCCCAGTGTAACCAACACGGTCTGGGTTCCGCCGTCCCGATGCACGATGACACGCACAGATTTTCCAACTTCTGTTTCACCGACCTGACGCACCAGACCACGCGTATCTTCAACCTCGACGCCGTCAAAACTGGTGATCACATCACCCGCCTTCAAACCCGCTTCTTTTGCCGGACCTTCCGGGACATCGCTGATCAAAGCACCACCGGGCTTCTCAAGCCCCATTGCTTCGGCCATGTCTGGTGTCACGTCCTGAATACGCACGCCAAGCCACCCACGGCGCGTTTCCCCAAATTCACGCAATTGGTCGACAACTTTGACGACAACGTTGGACGCCATCGAAAATCCAATTCCGATTGACCCTCCGTTGGGAGACAGGATTGCCGTGTTCACGCCGATCACTTCGCCATCCATGTTGAACAACGGGCCACCCGAGTTGCCTCGGTTGATCGCCGCGTCGGTCTGAATGTAATCGTCATAGGATCCACTCAGCTCTCGATTACGGGCCGATACGATCCCGGCTGAAACCGAAAAGCCCTGACCCAGCGGGTTGCCCATGGCAATTACCCAGTCGCCCACGCGCGCGACGTCACTGTCGCCGAAGGTCACATATTTCAGCGGGCCCGACGCTTCGACCTTGAGCAACGCGATATCGGTCTTCTCATCCGTGCCGATGACTTTAGCCACCAGTTCTTGCTTGGGCTGGCCGTCGCCCGGGAAGAATTCCACAAGGATTTCATCGGCTTCGGCAATGACGTGATTGTTGGTGACGATAAATCCGTCTTCCGAAATCACAAAGCCCGAGCCCAAGGCGTTGCTGCGACGTGGCGCGTCATCATCATCTCCGTTTCGGTCCTGAAATTCGCGAAAGAAATCCTCGAACGGAGATCCTTCGGGGACAATCCCCTGCGGACCCGTCTGACTTTCGATCAGGGTGCTTGTTGTAATGTTCACAACGGCCGGGCTGATCTTTTCCGCCAGCGGCGCAAGACTTTCCCCACGGGCCTGTACGGCAACGGTTTGCGCCAGCAAAAGCAGCAGCCCGGCAAAAGCCAGCCACATCAGCCGCATCCAATCACTAACTTCGTCCCACCGGACGGACACACTGCGCGCTTTCGCCTGCACTTGAGCTCTCCTTGTCGACATTCTTCCCCCAGACCGTTTGAAAGCGGTCCTTCTTGTTCACCAATGTAGTCAGTTTGGTCGGGCGAGCAACTCGGGATCGCGGGGAAATCACCGCCAAGTGAAGCCGTGACCTCAAAAACCCAATTGATGCGCCCCCCAAAGAAGGATCAAGCCGCTTATGACGCACAGTAGCCCCATCAATCGGCGCGCCTGTTCTGGCACTGAACGAAGCGCTTCGAACATACGTTCAATAAGCGAAGGGGCCAGCGCATAGGCCAGCCCCTCGACAATAAGCACCAGCCCAAAGGCCAGAAGGATCATGCCCATTACTGGGTCGCCTGCCCTGTGGGCGATTTCAGGTAGTTGAAGAACTCGGAATCCGGGCTCAGCACCATCGAGCTGTTGCTGCCGCCCAGCGCGCGCTCATAGGCTGACAGCGAGCGATAGAACTCGAAGAATTCCGGGTCTTTGCCAAAGGCTTCGGCGAAGATCGCGTTACGCTCTGCATCTGCTTCACCGCGAATAATCTCAGCTTCACGATTGGCGTCCGACACCAGTTCAACCACGGTCCGGTCGGCCTGCGCGCGCACACGCTGCGCCGCCTCGTTACCACGGGCGCGTTCGTCGGTTGCTTCGCGTTCACGTTCGGCTTTCATCCGGTCAAATGTGGCCTCAAGGTTCGCCTGCGGCAGGTCGGTTGCCTTGAGACGCACGTCGATCACGTTGACACCCAGCGCGCGGGCCTCGGCAATCGCGCTGTTGCGGATGCGCAGCATCAGTGCGGCACGGTCTGAACTCAGGATGTCACGCGAGGACACCGAACCCAGAACTTCACGTGTTTCCGCGCGCAGGATGCGATCCAGGCGGTCTTCTGCGACCGGAACCCCAC
>NZ_JBXWSB010000149.1:0-9357 GCF_059613205.1 Ruegeria sp. BHSB064 | reverse complement strand
AAAAAATCTTTGTTGATCTGGATGGGACGCTGGTCAGAACAGACCTGTTTGTCGAGGCTATTCTGCAATTCCTGAAGAAAAACCCGCTCAATCTTTTTCCGGTTCTTCTGTGGGTGTTCCGCGGCATCCCCTATGCCAAGGCGCGGATCGGCCGGGAAATCGGATTAGAAGCGGCGGACCTGCCGTTCGAAACCGACCTGCTGGATTATCTGCGCGTGCAGAAAGAAGAAGGCAGGCATCTGATCCTCGCAACAGCCTCGCACCGCATCTATGCCGAAAAGGTGGCCGCGCATCTGGGCCTGTTCTCGTCTGTTCTGGCCACAGAGGAAGGCCGGAACCTGAAAGGGTCCAACAAGCTTGCCGCCATCCGTGACACAGCCGGATCCGACGCCTTTACCTATGCCGGAGACAGCACAGCCGACAGTCCGATCTGGGCGGCGGCAGGGTCGGGTATTTTCGTCAATGCCCCGGCCTCGGACGTGGCCGCGGCACAGGCTGCGGGTACCGCTGAAAAGATCATCGCCTCACGCCCGCCGGTATGGCGCGCATTCGTCAAGTCGATGCGTCCTCATCAATACGCCAAGAACGCCCTAATCTTTGTGCCGATCTTCACCTCGCAAATGCATCTGCCCGCTGCGGGGTTCCTGGCGGCGCTTCTGGCCTTTATCTGCTTCAGCCTCTGTGCGTCGGGCGTGTATTTCCTGAATGACCTGATGGACCTGCAGGCCGACCGCCACCACACCAGCAAACGGCATCGCCCCCTGCCCGCGGGTGATCTGCCGCTTCAGACCGGCGTCATTGGGGCCATCGCCCTGCCCGGCATCGCCTTTGCCTTGTCCCTGCTCTTTCTGCCGGCTGCCTTCACGATCGTGCTGATCGCCTATCTGGCCATCACCATGGCCTATTCCTTCTGGCTCAAGCAGATCGCAACCGCAGATGTCATGGTGCTGGCCTCGCTTTACACGCTGCGTGTCATCGCCGGAGCCGCCGCCACGGGCATTGTGCTGTCCTCGTGGCTGTTGGCATTCTCGATGTTCATCTTCGTCAGCCTCGGCTATCTCAAACGGTATATCGAGGTCGCGGCGGCCCCGCATGATGAATCCAATGTGCATGGCCGCGACTATTCCCATGCCGACAGCGAGACCATGTTCAGCCTTGGCGTCGCCAATATCACAGCTGCCGTTGTCATTCTTGCGCTCTATATCAACAGCCCCGAAGTGAAAGGCTTTTACAGCACTCCGGAAATCCTGTGGCTGCTGTGTCTGTTACTGCTGTATTGGGGCAACCGTATCTGGGTCGGTGCCCGACGCGGTCGGATTGCCGACGATCCGGTCCTGTTCGCCTTGCGTGACAGAATAAGCCTTTTGATCGGCGCGGGGTTTGTGCTGATCACCTTAGCCGCCAAATACCTGACCTTTTGAAGCCCGCACCGGACCTGCCGGAAGACACTGTTTAGCTGTGCCCAGCAGACCCGCACATGAAGGAGAACACATATGTCACTCTATTGGTCTGCCCTGTTGATCGCCGTTTGCGCCAATATCTGCACCAACCTGTCGTTCAAGCTGGCCGTGCAGCAGCTTGCCGGGCCTTTCGACATCCGCGCCTTGATACTCTCACCCTGGGCCTGGGCTGGCCTGGTCAGCGGCCTGCTGCTGCTTGGCAGTTTCATTGTCGCCATTCGCGGCATTGAACTGAGCGTGGCCTACCCTGCCGTCACGGGCCTGGCAATGGCCGGTATTTTGCTGGCCGGATATATCCTGTTTTCTGAAACCCTGAGCTTTCAGAAAATTGCCGGGATCGGCCTGGTTGTTGCCGGAGTGGTCGTACTGTCTCAGGTCAAACCAACCTGAGACCAGTGTTCGGCAGGCGGAGATTTGCACATTTGCACGGCAAAACCGCTCAAATATTGCCCTTTCTGAGAATTCCAGAGAAGAATTGGGAAAGGCAGTCCTTTAACCACAGGCAATACGCAGTATCGAACGAGTAGTGGAGTTCAGCTCCAGCGGGTATCCAATAACCAAATTTTAACCTCAGGTGGTTCATAGTTTTGCCATGATTCCACGTCGGAATCGAAAAGGGGGAATCCCCCTGTGGCACTACGACGACCCGCCGTTATGGGGTGAAAGAGACCGGAACCAGAACGGAGCACCTGGACCAACATGCTGGGAATTATTGGTATAGCGATATGTGTCGGCCTTGTTGCCAGCATCGCGACCTGGCTGTCGGGGTATTCTCTGCTGATGGCTTTCGGGGTTTATGCACTGTCTGGCTGGCTCTTCATCCTGATTGCCGCCACAGCGGTCTATGCCACCAGATCACTGAGAATGCGCACAGAGAAACCGGATCACGCCTATTCAGGCTGAACCGTCACTCTTTTCCACTCACCCGCTTGGCCACATAGCCCAGAAACGCCCGTTGCGGGTTTCTGATCTGCGGACGCCCTGACGCAGCCCAATAAGCCAGCCAATCCGCCTCTAACGCATAGACATCGCGGCCCGGTGCCATCGCCCGGGCTTCTTCCAGCGCCCCTGAGGGCAGGATCGGCTTGTCCGGCCCCTCGACCACCTGACCCCGACGGGTAAAGCGGATCAGGTCACCGGGCTCTTCACTCATCTCGTAATCGGGCAAGTGATCAGCTGCGATCATGTCGCGGATCATCTTGCGGAACACCCGCCGGGGCGAGGCTGAGCCCGATTTCTTCAACAGCACCTCAACCGAGATCCGCCACTCGGGCTGGCGGCCACAATGTTTGCGCGCCAGTTCATAGATCCGCCGCTCCAGCGGTTTGCGCAGGCGGAAATAATCGCGGCTGAGGGTCAGCACCGATTTCGCCAGCACCGCCCGAAACAGCCAGTCTGACAGTTTCACGCTGACGCTGACCATCCGGCCTGCCCTTGTGTGGCGCACGATCTCCCAGCTTTCGATCAGGCCGAAACCGGTGGTGGTCTCTTTTTCACCAGTGACGATGTTGGTGGTGATCCTTGTGCCGGCCAGCCGCTCGAACGCTTCGCGCAAGCGTTTGTAGCCGTCACCGCTGGTTTCGCGATTGGTTGCCACCAGCAGATCATGCGCCTTGAGATGCAACACCCGGCTGACCGTCCGGCCCGCATTGATCGCCGCCATCAGCTGGCTGATGCAAAAGATCAGGATGTCCTTGTCGTGGATCGTCGCCAGCCCCCGAACCGACGGCGTCACCGTAATCTCGACCCCGTTATGTTCGTAATTGAGGATACGGCGATCCGGCCGGGTCGAGAGCGAAAACATCGGATGCTCCATCGACCCCATATCTGTCTTGGGCAACGCATCGAAGATGTCGCATACAAAAAAATCGCCCGTTGGGTGCCGGTCAGGCAGCAATGCCCCCGACCCGCTCATACTGCCCTGCCCATATGTCCTGCCCGAATCTTTGTTCGTGGTTTTATTGACGCCCACCGTAGAGTTATCCACAGGAGGCGTAAAGCCGCCGGAACGTGGGTTCAGAGTCACTGGAACGTGGGTTCAGAGTCATCCTATCGTGGGATCAGATTCACTGTAGACACAAGAAATCTCAAAAATCGCTTTTTTTTCTTATACTTAAAAGAAAAGGATTTATCTGGTAACTAATAATATAACAGGATTCTAACAGGATATTTTTTGGTCGTGCACTCAGAACCCGTCTCTCAGAAGGATTTTACCCCTTATTTTTGCTTAGAAAATTCGGTTTTGTGCTCGCAATGCTTTCATATGCCCTATTTTGTGGTATATTGACCAAAACATAGCACATGAGCAGATTTCCAATGCGAGCAGCACCGTCCGAAGGGCTTCCCCCCTATTTCAACATTGATCCTGATCTGGCCCATGCTGAACTGGGCGAACCAACCGGAACCCATGAGTTCTCACAGATAGCAGATGCCTGTGCCCGGGGGCGCGCAGATTTGGCGAACCGGGGTCTGGAAGACGACGGACAGAAAAAGCTGCGCCTGTTTTCAACCTGGGAGATTACCAAATATCTGATCCCTGTGGCCCCTGCCCATTTTAGGCGTGTGCTCAAGGGTAACCCGGATTTGCCGCAAGGGCAGTCCGAAACCGAAGGTGGTGCCAAGTGGTTCACGTTGGATGAAGTTCTGCGGCTGCGGACGCATTTTGCTTCGGAAGGATCCAAGGCGAAGGAATACCGTCCCTACCGACCCGAGGGGCTGCCTGCCAAGATCGTGTCCGTGGCCAACTTCAAAGGCGGCGTTGGCAAAACCTCGACCTGCGCGCATCTGGCCATGTCCGCCGCATTGGACGGCTACAAGGTGCTGGTCATCGATCTGGACAGCCAGGGCTCGATGACGTCGATCTTCGGCGGCAAGGTCAGCGATGAATGGCAGACGGTATTTCCTCTGCTCGCCCGTCATTACGCCACACATCTGCGCCGCGACAATCAGGGGCGGCTTGACCGGGGTGAAGCTCCGCATCCGATCGACGATACCCTGTCCGAGGCGCTGAAAACCCGCAGCAGCGATCTGATCCAGACCACCCATTGGCCGAATATCGATCTGATCGGCGCTCAGCTGAACCTCTATTGGGCCGAGTTTCAGATCCCGGTCTGGCGGATGCAGGGCCGCAGCTGGAAGCTGTGGGATGCACTGACCGATACGCTGGACGAGGATGGGGTGCTGGACGCGTATGACATCATCTTCATCGATACCCCCCCTGCCCTGGGCTATCTGACGATCAACGGGCTGGCGGCCTCGGATATCCTGCTGGTGCCCATGGGGGCCTCGTTTCTGGAGTTCGATTCCACCGGCCGGTTCTTTGACATGCTGCATTCGACATTCCAGTCCATCGAAGACGGGGAGAACATGGCCGCCCGCGCGTTGGGACGGCCTGAGATGGCGTTTCAATGGGATGCGGTGCGCACGGTCATCACCCGTTATGACGGCAGCCAGCAGGCCGAGCTGGCGGGGTTGATGCAAGCCTATCTAGGTCGCACCCTGTCGCCACATTGGCAGGGCTACACGGCGCTGATCGGCCAGGCTGGGGAACAGGTCAACGGCATCTACGAGGCGGATTACCGCGATTTCAACCGCGAGACCTATGTGCGGGGGCGGGAAACCTTTGATGCCACTTATGCTTCGTTCAAGAAGCTCTTGATTGGCGTCTGGCGCGGCGAAGAGCGGGCCCAGCAGGCCGAAGAGGCAGGAACACCGGAATTGTCGCTCTGAGCGCGATGTTTCGCGCGCGAAACACGTCTTCTGTGCCCCGAAACAGAATCTGATCCGCGCCGAAGAAGGAGAAAGTGATGGCAAAACGCAAACGACTGACCCCAGCCCGGCCGGATTATCTGGAAGACAATCGCCCTGCCCCCGGCCTGACATCCATGTTCCCCACAGATACGCCCCGCGCCGCACCACCGGTTGCACAGGTGGCCGGGGCCACGGCAGCCCAGGCCGCTTTGGAAGAGCTGTCCGGAGAATTGCGTGCTGCGCGGGCCGAAGGTCGTTTGGTGCAGGACCTGCCGCTTGACGCCATCGAGGAAACCTATCTGGTGCGCGATCGGATGACGGCTGATGACGCGGATATGGAGGCGCTGAAGGAAAGCCTGAAGGCACGCGGTCAGCAAACACCGATCGAAGTCGTGGAATTGACCGAAGGGCGGTATGGCCTGATCTCTGGCTGGCGGCGTCTGGCCGCGCTGCGGACGCTGGCGCAGGAGACAGGCGATGCACAGTTTAACACCGTGAGAGCATTCCTCAGGCAGCCGCAGAGCGCGTCAGACGCGTATGTGGCCATGGTCGAAGAAAACGAGATCCGTGTCGGGCTGAGCTATTACGAGCGTGCCCGGATCGTGGCGCGGGCGGCAGAGCAGGGCGTTTACCCGGATGAAGCCGCTGCCCTGCGCGGGCTGTTTGCATCGGCCAGCCGGGCCAAACGATCCAAGATCGGATCCTTCATTACGATCTATCACGCGTTGGATGATCATCTGCGCTTTGCGTCAGCTATTCCTGAACGGTTGGGACTGTCGGTTGCGAAAGTTTTGAAGGAGGATCCCAAGGCAGCCTCCAGGTTTGCAAAAGAGATGGCTGCCGCGGTGGCCAAGACACCCGAGGACGAACTCGGAGAGTTGGCGCGCAGGGTTCAAAAGCTTGGGGCTCAGAAGTCCGAGGCCCAACCTCAAAAAGCGGATACCGCGCCCGAGAAGATTGGTGGTATTTACCTGAAACAGAGTCGAAACGGCGCACAGCTGACCTTGACCGGTGAGGGCGTTTCCGAGGCTTTCCTGACCGATCTGCGGGCATGGCTCAAAAACCGCCCCGGCTAATGTTTCGCGCGCGAAACATGTCATCGAATGACAATCCATCCCCCGGAGGCCAAGGGTTTGCCTATTTGAGGGCACCTGCCTGATCATCGTCGTTGAAAGCCCAGCTTTTGGCCAGGATATAGGTGGCGATTGGCACCACCGAGAAGATGATCAGCAGGGTCACGTAATAGGACAGCCCGCCCAGATCGACCGCGACAAAGACTATGGCCTGGTTCAGGCAGAGCCCTGCCCCTGAGACGACCAGAAAACGGGGCATGGTTTTTCCATGTGCTGCACTGGATGCAAAGCTGAAACGGTAATGGCCGAAATATGAGACAAAGAAACCGGCACAATAGCCCAGTGCATTTGCAGTGAACGGCGCGAACAGCGATGTTTTCACAAAGACAATCCCCAGCACCGCATGGGTGACCGAGGCCAGGGCCCCAACCGTGCAGAAGGCCAAAAGGCTGCGAAACAGAGGCATATCACTCACCCATCGCGATCATGAGAGATAAGCCTGTCCACAACAAATAGCGGACGCTTTTTGCTTTGCATGTAAAGCCGGCCAACATATTCGCCCAGGATGCCGATGGTGAACAGTTGAACAGAGCTGACCAAAAGGACAACAACCACGGTCGACGCCCAGCCCGAGACGGTCTCACCGGCAATCCGCTGCAGGATGACCCAGACAAACAGCCCCAGGCTGACAACGGTCATGGAAAGGGCAAGCCAGGTTGCGATCCGCAATGGAACGGTTGAGAACCCGGTGACGCCGTCGATGGCCAGGCGCAGCATCTTTCGAAACGGGTATTTGGTTTCCCCGGCAAATCTTTCGGCGCGCTCATAAGAGAATTTGACCTGCCGGAACCCCAGCCAACTGACCATGCCGCGGATGAAACGGTCTTCTTCGGGCATCGTGTTCAGGTAATCCACAACCTTGCGGCGCATCAGGCGGAAATCGCCGGTGTCCAGAGGGATCTCTACATCCGAAAGCATTCTGAGAAGCCGATAGAACGCCGAAGCTGTTGTCTTTTTGGCCAGGCTTTCACCCTCGCGCTTTATGCGCTGGCCATAGACCACATCCGCGCCTTCATTGAGGACAGCCAGCATGTCAGGCAGCAGTTCCGGAGGGTCCTGAAGGTCGGCGTCTAGAACAAGGACAATCTCTCCGCGGCAATGGATCAGCCCGGCAGACAAGGCGCGCTGATGGCCATGGTTGCGCGACAGAACAACACCACGGATATTCGGGTTTTGATTGGCAAACCCTTCTATCATTTCGACGGTCCGGTCCGTCGATCCATCATCGATCAGAACAAGTTCATAGTCCGTGCCAAAGGTTTCAGCGGCGACATGCGTGGCGCGCCGGACCAGTTCATCCAGCACAGCTTCTTCGTTGTAGCAAGGAACAACGATGGACAGCCCCGGTCGCGTGCGGCTGGCTGTTTGCGCAAGCTCGTGCACCGCTTCCTGTGTTTGGCTGTTCATCTGAAAATGTCTCCATCGTACTCTTTAAAACCAATCCCTGAAATCAAACCCGCAACGGGCCAGCAATTCAAGTCTGCGAAGGGGGAAGATTGTTTGTACATAATCGACAATCAGAACCAGAACCTGCGCAAAACTTGCAATCATCAGGGCTGCGGGTCATTACTGAAGAGCTCCACGGGAGAATGTGTTGTGGTGTTGTTTTGGTTGAAAAGTTGTTTGTATCACTGAAGTCCCGTTCGGTTCTGGTGCCATTCTTGCTGTGCCTTTTGGCCTATGTTCCCCTGATCGGATATCATATCGCTTCGTCTGGCTATAATCCGGACGAGTGGAGGTTTGCCGTCGGTTTGGAAACCGGTTTCGCAGATGTTCACATGAGATGGGCCACCCATATAGGGCACAACCTTGTTCTGGGGGGGCAGTTTCACGATCTGCTGCATGCATGCCTGACCTTTGTTCCGCTGTACGGGATCAGTGCCATACTGTCCGCGCGGGCCATTCCCGACGGGCATCCAGCCTTGCGGGGTAGTGCGACGGTTATGATCTTTCTGGCCGGCGCCTGCCATGTCTATCTGACGGAAATCCTGCATTATCAGACACTGGCATTGTGGTTTACACTGGGCCTGTTCCTGTCCGTACTGGCGCAGACCCTTGTCACCCCCGAGAACCGGTCCGTGTCCCTGTTGGGGTGGGGGCTGCGCATCCTCATTGCAGCAGAGCTGACGGCGCTGAGCCTGGGGTTTTACCAAAGCTACGTGTTTCTCGGGTTCATCATTCCCGCCATGGCCATGGTTCGGGTCGACCGGTTTTCCAACCTTCAGATCGTGAAATCGCTGTTGGCGGTGCTGTGTGCCGCCGGGCTGGGGGCCATGTTGTACCTGTATCAGCTCAACGGCCTCATCCGATGGCTCGATCTTGAGCCCTATTTCAGGTCTGCGGGGGTGCCTCCGACCGACGTGCTTGTGGAAAAGGCGAGGTTCCTGCCAAAGATGTTGTATCTGGTCTATGGCGGCAGTCTTTTGGGAACGCCACACCCGTTCCGGGGGCTCTATCTTTTGGCGTCGATGGTGGTGTTGTTTTTCCCCCTTCTGGCCGTACTTATTCACGTTTTCATAAACAAAACCGCGAAAATAACGTCGTTGTTTCGAATTCTGCTGGGCAGTTACGGGGCTCTGGTCACCCTGCCTATGGTTGTTTGGTTCCTCTATCCCGACATGTTCCTCGTTGGGCGCTCTATCGGGTATACGGGCTTCGTGTTGGCGGGGATTGTGTTCGTCAACCTAGGCCTGATTGTCAGCAGCCTGTCCCCCGGCCTTTTCAGACGCATCTGTGCGGCCTGTGGCCTGTTCACGGCAGCCGTTCTGGCAGCCAACAGTGTTGTGGCCTCACAGCTGTTATGGCCGGTTTTTCGGGCAACGCATGACCGGGATGTGGCCCTTGCTGGCGCGATCGTCGATGCGGCCGGACAGATGCCGGGATTTGACGTGGGTCGCACACCCATCAGAACCATCGGTGGCGCGCAGTATGATGATCTTGCCTTTGGCAGTTTTATCAACCCAAGCACTTTTCATCCGGGGGTGGATATGAACTCTGTCTTCCAGGTTCGGTTC
>NZ_JBXWSB010000148.1:0-9337 GCF_059613205.1 Ruegeria sp. BHSB064 | reverse complement strand
TTCGTTCTGGGCACCTCGCGGGGTGGTCTGATTGCCATGGCTCTGGCCGCAAGCCATCCCGAGCGGCTGGCCGGGGTGATCCTGAATGATGTTGGACCTGTCATTGAAACATCCGGTATCGCCAAGATCATGGCCTATGTGGGCGCGCAACCAACTGTGCAAACCTATGATGAGGCCGCTCTGACGCTGAAACAGGTAATGGAGCCTCAATTCCCCGGCGTTCCCCTGGAAACCTGGCGCATGCAGGCCGAAATTCAGTACGAAAAACGCGAGGATGGGTTGGCGCTGCGCTACGATCCCACACTTCGAAAGGCACTGATAGAACAGGCTGCAAGCGGGGCAACACCTGATCTGTGGATGTTCTTTGAAGCCCTGCGCGACATTCCGACGGGCGTTATCCGAGGGGCAAATTCGGACGTTCTGAGCGCCGACACGGTCAGTGAAATGCACGACCGTCATCCGGGCCTGATCTCAATAGAAGTACCCGATCGCGGGCATGTTCCATTTCTGAATGAACCCCAATCTTTGGATCTCATACAAAAGGTATTGAAGAGCGCCGCATGAGCACAATCGAGATGATCGAAGCCGCAGCAGAACGGCTGGACGGACATACCCGCAAAACACCGATCCTGTCTTCTCCATTTCTAGACGATCTCGCCGGACGTCGGATTTTGGTCAAACCGGAATGTCTGCAACATACCGGCAGCTTCAAGTTTCGCGGGGCCTGGTCGGCCATTTCGGCACTGAAAGAAGCCGAACGCCAGCGCGGTGTGATCGCGTATTCCTCGGGCAATCATGCACAAGGCGTTGCAATGGCGGCATCAAAGCATGGCATTTCTTCGGTCATCGTTATGCCGTCAGATGCGCCGCAACTGAAGATCGAAAACACCCGTGCGCTTGGGGCAGAGGTCGTTCTGTATGACCGAGCGAACGAAAAACGGGAAGAAATAGGCGAAGCTATTGCAGCCGAGCGCGGACTGACGCTGATCCGACCTTATGACGAACCACAGGTTATCGCAGGTCAAGGCACCACCGGGCTTGAAATCGCCCGGCAGGCATCGGATCTGGGCGTCACTCAGGCAGACGTGCTGGTCTGTTGCGGTGGTGGCGGCCTGACCTCGGGCATCGCTCTGGCCCTGGAAAAACATGCGCCGAACCTGCGCGCGCGACCTTGTGAGCCAGAGGGGTTCGATGACGTCAAACGCTCGCTGGCGTCAGGGCAGATTGAAAACAACAACGCAGCTTCAGGTAACATCTGCGATGCCATTCTGACGCCACAACCCGGAGATATCACGTTTCCGATTCTCAACCGCCTGTGCGGTCCGGGCTTGTCTGTCACCGAAGAAGAGGCTCTGCGCGCTATGGCACTTGCCTTCCTGCGCCTCAAGATCGTTCTGGAACCCGGCGGCGCGGTGGCTTTAGCCTCGGCCCTGTTTCGGGGCGACCAGATCGAAGGCGACGACGTGATCGTTGTTGCGTCTGGCGGCAACGTTGATCCCGCAGTTTTTGCCAGTGCATTGGAATTCCTGACCTGACAGGGCTGCACAAGATGTGCATGTTGCACCCCAAAAGGTCATGGCGACAAGGAAGCCAGTCATGAAGATCGCTGATCTGGGCGACGTGAAACTGAATTACCGCATCGACGGCCCAACTGACGGTGCGCCATTGGTCTTTGCCAATTCCTTGGGAACCGACCTGCACCTATGGGATGCGGTCTTGCCGCATTTGCCAAAAGGGCTGCGCATCATCCGATACGACAAACGTGGTCACGGGCAATCCTCGGTACCGCCCGCGCCGTATTCGATGGGCGCATTGATACGCGATGCAGAGGCATTGTTGGATCACCTGCAGGTCCGTGACTGTGTTTTTGTGGGCCTGTCCATCGGCGGGATGATTGCTCAGGGTCTTGCCGTCAAGCGCATGGACCAGATCCGTGGTCTGGTTCTTTCGAACACGGCGGCCAAAATCGCCACGCCTTCGGTCTGGCAGGATCGGATCGAAGCCGTGCGCAAAGGCGGGATCGAAGCACTGGCCGACGCAACGATGGAACGTTGGTTTTCGCGTGATTTCCGCGCCGCACAAAACCACCTGCCATGGCGCGACATGATGGTGGGCCAACCGGCTGAAGGATATCTTGGCTGTTGCTCGGCCATTGCAGGCACCGATTTCTATACCCCAACAAGCGGATTGCGCCTGCCGACCTTGGGCATTGCAGGCAGCGAAGACGGATCGACACCCACTGATCTGGTGCGTGAGACCGTCGATCTGATCCCGGGATCCCGGTTCCGGCTGATCCGCCGGGCAGGGCATTTGCCCTGCGTTGAAAAGCCAGCGGAATATGCAGAGATCCTGACTGGCTTTCTGACCGAAATCGGACATATCTGAAGGAGAACGGCAATGGCGTCTTTCCTGTTGGTCCACGGCTCTTGCCACGGTGCATGGTGCTGGCGCGACCTGATACCCGCGCTTGAAGCTCTGGGGCATTCTGCCAAAGCCATCGACATGCCCAGCCATGGCGCTGACCCTACGCCCGTAGCCGAGGTCACACTGGACAGTTGCCGCGACGCTGTGCTGCACGCCAGCACTGCCGATACAATCATCGTTGGGCATTCCTGGGGCGGCTACCCGATCAGCGCCGCCGCCGAGGCGCAACCCGACGCAATGCGCGCGCTGATCTATCTGTGCGCCTACGTGCCCAAAGACGGTCTTTCCATGGCCGAGATGCGCAGGCTCGGCCCAAAGCAAACTATTGCACACGCAGTTGAGAAATCCCCGGACGGGCTGTCATACACGGTGTCTGCCGAGGCTATTCCCCAGCTGTTCTACCATGACTGCCCTGACAACATCCTGCCTTATGCCTACGCGCGCCTGTGCCCTCAGGCCATACACCCACAGGAAACACCCCTTCCGACAGGTGCTAATTTCGACCGTGTGGCCAAGGCATATATCCGCACCACGGACGATCATACTGTACCAACCGAATACCAGGCCGAGATGAGCGCAGCGATCCCCGAAGATATGCGCCGCACCATCGACAGTTCGCATTCCCCGTTCTTCTCGCACCCGCACGAACTTGCGAAAATCCTGTCCGAACTGGCAGACAAATTGCCCTGATCTTTCGCAACGGCAGTTCGATCTGCAATCAACTCTCGCTTTCCTCGGTTAACATCTGTGCTTAGGGTGCGCTGATCAGATCTCTTGCCGGATTCCATGCGTCTGCCGTTTGTCTTCATCCTCAGCATCGTCATGATCGACGCCATGGGCATCGGTCTGGTGATGCCGATCATGCCGGAACTGATCGTCGAGGTTCAGGGCGGCTCGCTCGCCAATGCAGCGATCTGGGGCGGCGTGCTGAGCACAGCCTTCGCCGCGATGCAGTTTATCTTTGGGCCCATACTTGGAAACCTGTCAGACGCATACGGACGCAGAACCGTCCTGCTGGTGTCCCTGTTTGTCATGGCGCTGGACTATGTCGTCATGGCTGTTGCGGGCAGCATTTGGTTGTTGCTGATAGGCCGGGTCGTGGGCGGTGTAACCGCCGCTACTCACGCCACCGCTGCGGCCTTTATGGCAGATGTGTCCGCGCCCAAGGACAAAGCCGCAAACTTTGGCCTGCTGGGGGCTGCGTTTGGCATGGGCTTTGTCCTTGGGCCTGTCATCGGTGGGCTGCTCAGTGAATACGGAACTCGTGCGCCGTTCTGGGCCGCTGCGGGGTTGGCGGCGCTGACGTTTTGCATCGGCTATTTCGTGATGCCCGAGACAGTGACCGACAAAAACCGCCGCGCCTTCAGCCTGAAACGCGCAAACCCTCTCAATTCGCTAAACGCCATTGCCGCTTTGCCCGGTATCCGGCCGCTGCTTTGGGTGTATTTCCTGTATTCAGTATCCATCTACGTCTACCCCGCCATCTGGTCCTATTTCACAACCGAGCGATTCGGATGGTCGCCACAGATGATAGGCCTGTCCTTGGGTGTCTACGGTATAGGCATGGCCATTGTGCAGGGCGGATTGATCCGGCCTGCCATCCGGTTTCTGGGCGAGAGGGGTACAATCATCTACGGAATGGGTTTTGAGATCATTAGCTTCGCAATTCTGGCCTTCCTCACCAACGGCCTCATCGCGCTGCTTCTCATTCCAATAACGGCTATCGGAGCGGTCATTACACCTGCCCTTCAGGCCATGATGTCCAAGGCCACGCCCGATTCGCAGCAAGGCGAATTGCAGGGTGTTCTGACCGCTTTGCACGCGCTGTCGATGGTGATCTCACCTTTGCTGATGACATCCATTTTCGCGCAGTTCATTCGGCCGGACACACCGCTCTACCTGCCCGGCGCACCCTTCCTGCTGGCGCTAGTGCTTATGCTGGCAGGCTTCTTGTTGTTCCGCAGATCCAGCCCTGTCGTGGCGTAACAACGACACGCAAATGGCGGTTTCTGCCTTGCGAGTTGCCGTTTCCCGCGCCACCGTGAACCCAACGGGAGAGAGGGACAACATGCAAACAATCAAAGCCGCAGTCTGCCGGGCCTTTGGCGAACCTTTGGTAATCGAAGAGGTTCAGCTCGCAGCCCCCGGCACGGGCGAGGTCGAGGTGACACTGGACGCTGTCGCCATCTGCCATTCAGACATATCCTATGCCGAAGGCGCATGGGGCGGGTTCCTGCCCGCGGTTTACGGCCACGAGGCCGCTGGCGTGATCAGCGCCGTTGGTGATGCCGCTGGGGGCTTCAAAGTCGGCGACCCTGTGGTTGTCACGCTGATCCGAGCCTGCGGAACGTGCCCCAGCTGTGCGGGCGGAAAACCGACAATCTGCGAAACACCCTACGATACGGTCAAAGGGCCGTTGCTAACATGCGACGGAGGCCCGCTAGAGCAGGCCATGGCTTGCGGTGCCTTTGCCGAAAAAGTTGTGGTGAGCCACCGCCAGATCGTCAAAATCCCTGAAACCTTGCCCAAGGATCTGGCCAGCCTGCTCTCCTGCGGCGTTATCACCGGGGTTGGAGCTGCTGTGAACGCAGCAGGTTTGCGCCCTGGTCAGGACGTCGTGGTCATTGGTGCAGGCGGCGTCGGCCTGAACGCCATTCAGGGCGCGCGAATTGCAGGCGCGCGGCGGATCGTGGCCGTGGACATGACCGAAGAAAAGCTTGAGATCGCCAAGGAATTCGGCGCAACCCACGGCGTGTTGGCCAGTTTGGACCAGCCGTGGAAAGCCGCTTACAAGGCGTTAGGCGGGCGTGGTGCGGATGCGGTTCTGATCACGGTTGGCGCGATCCCTGCCTATGATCAGGCCCCGCGCTACCTTGGCCTTGGCGGCAAGGCGATCATGATCGGGATGCCGCATTCGGGTGACATGGCCAGTTATGAGCCTGTTGTTCTGGCAGCCCTGGGTCAGGGCGTTGTTGGCTCAAAGATGGGCGATGTGGTGATCCAGCGGGACATTCCGTGGATGGTGGATCTCTATGAACAAGGGCGACTGAAACTGGACGAGTTGATCTCGGGCCGCTGGTCTTTGGATCAGATCAACGAGGCTATTGCTGACACCAAAACCGGTTCGGCCAAGCGCAACGTGATCCTGTTCGACAGGACCTGACCCTCCGAAAGGACTTGGGATGAAACTACAGGATCTCGACGTTATCGTCACCGCCCCGCCTGCACCGGGCTGGGGTGGGCGCTATTGGATACTGGTCAAACTGACGACAGACACCGGCATCACCGGCTGGGGCGAATGCTATGCCTCCTCCGTTGGACCAGAGGCGATGCGCCATGTCATTCAGGACGTGTTTGAACGGCACATGCTGGGTGAAAACCCCGAAAACATCGAACTGATGTTCCGCCGCGCCTATTCCAGCGGCTTTACCCAGCGACCAGACCTGACCGTGATGGGCGCGTTTTCAGGGTTGGAGATCGCCTGCTGGGATATTCTGGGCAAGGATCGCGACCGCCCCGTCTATGCTTTGCTTGGCGGCAAGATGAACGACCGAATCCGGGCCTATACGTATCTTTACCCCCTGCCCCAGCACAATCTGACTGATTTCTGGACTTCTCCTGCGCAAGCTGGCGAAACGGCAGCTGAAATGGTGCGGCGTGGTTATACTGCCGTCAAATTCGACCCCGCAGGCCCTTACACGATCCGGGGCGGTCACATGCCCGCGATGAGTGACATTTCGATGTCGGTTGCCTTCTGCAAGGCAATCCGCGAAGCGGTGGGCGACAAGGCCGATCTGCTGTTCGGCACCCATGGTCAATTCAACACCGCCGGGGCCATCCGGCTGGGGCAAGCGTTGGAGCCTTATCAACCGCTTTGGTTCGAAGAACCCACGCCGCCGGACATGATCGAAGATATGGCCCGTGTCGCCCGCAATGTACGCATCCCCGTCGCCACCGGAGAGCGGATGACGACCAAGGCCGAATTTGGCGCCGTATTGCGTGCCGGGGCCGCGGAAATCCTGCAACCGGCGCTGGGACGCGCAGGCGGGATTTGGGAAATGAAGAAAGTTGCCGCCATGGCTGAGGTCTTCAACGCACAGATGGCACCGCATCTTTATGCGGGTCCGGTGGAATGGGCCGCCAATATCCATCTGGCCGCGTCGATCCCAAATCTACTGCTGCTGGAAACCATCGAAACACCGTTCCACGACCAACTGATCAAAGGATCCATACGGATCGAGGACGGATTCGTAACCCCACCAACAGCGCCTGGCCTTGGCATCGACGTTGACGAAGACCTGGCCCGCGCGCATCCGTATGTAGGTCGCGACTTACACCTTCAAATGCAGGAAGACCCCTGCGATTACGTCGAAGGCAACGCTTTTCAAGGCGGTGCCCCTGCAACCGAGGGGTGACAACACCTGCGTATTTGAGGCATATTGACCCAATAAAAATAGGAACAACGGTCAAAACGTGGCACTCAAACAAACCGATCCTCAGGCACACAGCACGGACACTCTGCCGGACATGAAAGACAATGCCGCCCGCGCGGCTGCGTTCCTGAAAACGCTGGCCCATGAGGGGCGGCTGATGATCTTGTGCCACCTTGGAGACGGTGAAAAATCAGTGGGTCAGCTTGAAGACCTTCTTGAGTTGCGACAGGCCGCAGTCAGCCAGATGCTGGCCCGCCTGCGCGAAGAAGGGCTTGTTTCGACCCGCAGAGATGGCAAAACGATCTACTACTCCCTGCGCGACGGGAAAACCGAACAAGTGATTGGCCTGCTCTACAAGCTGTTCTGCGCAGGAGACAGTTGATCGTTTAGCTGGAGACGTAGCCAGCGATCACCTGAAGCAACTTGAAGGCGGTCGCAGCGTCATTCTCGACAACAGCAAGGAATTCCTCTTCACCAATCCGCAGACAGGACAGCCGAGATTCAGCCACCATGCTCAACGCACGCGGCTCCTTGCGGATCAGGCCCAGCTCTCCGACCAATGCGCCCGGCCCTACTGTGGTGATCAGCTGATCCGGGCCCTGATCCTGCGGCAGGTACAAACCGGCTTCACCTTCAAGCACAACATAGGCACCATCGGTTGGTTGATCGTCTTTCAGGAACACCACCTGCCCAGGCTCGGCGTCAAACCAACGCGCACCAAAGGCTAAGAGACGCAACTGCCGCCGGTCCAGTCCCGAAAACAACGGGGTCTGTTCGAGCGCGCGCAGTTTCCGCGCCAGGTCTGCTGAGGCTGCGCTGTCTTCCTCCACGTCTACCGGTCCTCCGTCCGAGACCACACGACCTTGCCTGATTTCAACGTACATGTCGAATACATCGGGATTTTCGAACTGATCGTTCAGGTAGATGACGGTTGTATCAGGCAGCAATTCTCGGAGTTTCTTGTAGACAGCGACCTGCGTTTGCATGTCGTAGCTGGCCAAAGCACTTTCCAGGATCAGGATGTCCGGTTTTTTGATCGTTGCACGCGTAAAGGCCAATGGCTCTGCAAATACCGCTGGCAGGTTCTGACCACCCAAGGCCACCGGCACGTCATAGATCAGCTCCGTCACCAATGGCCGCGCGCCGTTTTCGGCCAGCACATCGACAATCAGCTTGCGCGCCTCATCGGAACGGGCACCGCCTATCTGGCTGACTTTGCCGAACAGCGCGTTTTCCATGACAGTAAGACCCGGGGCGTAGACGTCGGGGTCCAAAGGAACAAAGACGTCCTTCAAACGCTCCATCAGCTTCTCAGAGTGGCTGTGCCGCAGTTCGAGGATGCGGTTTTTCAGCTCATCGGTGAAGGCAGGCCCGATCTGTTCGGCCGAAATGACAAATGGCACAGCCAGCATATTGGCCAGTTGCTCATCATCCAGACCTGCCGAACCTTCCTTGCGCGTGTGCTCTACCAAATCCACGGCGGCTTCATAGGTCTGGGCATCCAACCCAAGCTTGCGGAACAGAGGGTGATCCGTTCCGTCAAGGCCAAAGATTTGGCGTAACATCTCAATCACGTCACGGGTCAAAGCGATCAGTGTTTCATCCAGCCCCAACTCTCGCAATTGCCCCAGAAACACCGTCTGTTCCACCAACAAGGCGTGCGTCACCGGAACGCTGGGCGTGGCAAACAGCAGGTTTTCGGCCACAGGCAAGGCCGGGTTGTACAGATTGCGATCGAAAATCAACGCTTGTTGTTCAAGACCCGCATCCTGAACGGCCTTACGCACAAGCGGTCGCAGCTGGACCAGTTTCTGCGCCAGTTCACAATGCTCGGCCGCGTTGAAGGTCTGTTCAGCACCGCGTTGAAACAGGGCCGCGCCCGAGCCCATCCCGTCGATCAGTTGCAACCACCAATCGCGTAAAGCCGCCGCATCCTGCAATCCGGCCAGAGAAGGATCAAGCCAATCCGCCTTGAACGGGTCAGAACTGTTCCCCGCCCGCAATGTTTCTGCGAAATCCGGATCATCCGAACCGTCTGCCAGAGGACGGAACCGCATTGGCATCATTACATTGTCACCCAGCGTGCCCTGAAACATGACGGGGCGGGAAGTGGCATAACCGATACGCGCGGCTACGACGCCTTGATGCAGCTCGGCCAGGTTGACATCGCCAATCCGAACCTTGCCGCCACTCGGCAGAATTTCACGCGTCAGCAACTCTGCAATCGCCCGTCGATCTTCTTCGCTGGGTGCTGAAATGCCGATTGTCTTGCCGCCGGGAAAGCTGAGGTTGAGATCGTCCAACACCTGATTGCCGTCCATGTCCCGAACCGAAACATGATCCAGCACAATATCACCGTTCAGATGGGGGCGTGCATCAGCTTCGCCCTCGAACAGGGCTTCGTCTTGCATCCCACTGGGCGCAAAGCGGTCAATCACCACGTCCCAACGCAAAGACATATCCTGCGTCTGGTTGTAGTA
>NZ_JBXWSB010000147.1:0-9479 GCF_059613205.1 Ruegeria sp. BHSB064 | reverse complement strand
TTCCGGGCTGTGTCGTCCGGTTACGGCAACGGCCGTAAACTGCAACGCGCCAATTTCTCGAACGGTCGGCACTGCGCAAAGAACTTTAGCAATGCAGAAGGGTCAAAACTGACAGCGGGCGGTTCTTATGTCACAGCCGAGACCCGCACGTCGTTCAAAGGATACCACCGGCAGTCCGGCAAAACGAAGCCGTTTTACCGCACGTTCCTGTTGTTCGACGGGGAAGGAGAAACAAGCAACGCCCGGGAACGCGCCATCGGCGGTCATCCAGCTGTTTTTCTGAAGTGGCAATGCCGATTCAAGAATCCGCAAAGTGCACACGCGGATCAGGACGGATATGTCCCTTACGGCAAGCTCGTGAACTATACTGGCGGTCGCAGCAACGGATGCACAACCTGGTCGCAATCTGCGTCCAAAGAGATCTTGGCCCTTGTCGAAGGGAACCCGACCACACTCTACATTTACCCTGAATCGAAAGACATTATTGCTGTTGCCAAAGCGGTGAAGCAGGGCAAGTCGCTGTCGCGCTCGGGCGCTTATTGGAATGCCGCGTGCCTACAAGCAATCGGCGCACCGAAGTTCTGGCCGAAAAGAACCTTGCAGCCGATCATTAATGAATGGCGGGCATCACTGCCCAAGCAGCCGCCGCTTGAACTTCCAATTTGTCGATGAAGCATGAGCAATTGCGGCGGAAGCTCACGCAATGGATTGCGTACAAAGATCGGATGTGACGCAGACTTTTGGAACGGTGCTGTCAGACGGATTCTAACCAGTCTCATTTTGCCGCGAAAACCGTAAACTTTTTTGGAACAAAGTTGACTGCACTCGGCAAGTCCACGTGCCACTTCCATTTGGAAAACGCGCGCAGCTGCTGAACACGCTTCCGCCATATCTCAACAGCAAACATTGGGCAAAACCTGTTCCGCCAATATCGGACAGTTTCGTGGCTTACATCGATGCCTCACTCATGAAGCAGATCTTCGACATTCCGAAGCGAGAGAGGGAAACGGATGTACAGCATCACCGCAAGGCGGATGATCTCGGGACCGGTTTTGAAGCATTTGAAAGAGTTCGCTTTTATCTGCTTGCGCAATGCGACCAGAATTACGCCTTGGATACACCGTTTCTTGCGGCCACGAAATCGACAAGGTGAGGAACATAGTCGTTCGGTCCGTCACCTCCAGCAGCGAGCGCCATGGCGAAACTGTTTTTTGCGGCGTTTCCGATTGGATTCGACAGCCCCACTTCATCTGCCATAGCTTCAAGGTAGCGCAAATCTTTTAGAGCATTGGATAAAGTGAATTTGTGGGACTCTCGATTACCTTCAACGGCGTAACCCATGAAGGTCTGGTAAAACCCGCAATCCATCCTGCTGCCACGAATGACCGAGTCGAATTCCTTGGTGGAAATTCCGACTTTTTCGGACAGTGCCAACGCTTCCGAATAAAGCGCCGCGTATCCCAATGAGAGAAAGTTATTCAATAGCTTCATTTTGTGCCCTGCAGCACACGGGCCAATGTGAACGATGGTCTTGGCCCAAGCTGCGATAACAGGCTTCACCCGCTCAAAAACATCTGGGTCAGCGCCGACCATGGTCGCCAGCTCTCCGTTCTGTGCTTGCACGGGCGTCCCGCCCAACGGCGCGTCTGCCATGTGGTGACCGGCCTGCGCTAGCTTTTTTGCGAGTGCCATGGTGGAATTCGGGTCTGACGTGGAACAATCTACAATGACACTACCGGCCTGAATGGTTGGCATCATGGCGGCCACGATTGCCTCGACCTGAGGAGAACCGGGCGCACAAATATGGATAACTGACGATACTGCCGCCAGCTCCGCGAGGTTTTTTGCCTCCGTCGCGCCCTTTGCGACCAAGACATCGACAGGGGCACGGTTTCGATGAGCAACTACATTAACTGTGAAACCGGCCTTTAGCAGATTTGCGGCCATACCTTGACCCATCAAGCCAACACCAACAAATCCGATTGTTTCTGCGCGCATCGGGGTCTCCATTTACCATTAACAGAGGTCCAGAATGGACTAGTGCATAATGAAAACGCAATGACGGCATAAATTTGCTTTGCGAACCAAAGCGCAGGACGCAGCGAATGAACGTTTCCACCCAAAAGCAGACTTTCTAAACTAAACTTTGCAATGCCAACTTTGCGGATAAACCCATTTTTGCGCATTCACCACTGCAATGCCCCCAACCGGCACGGCCGAGCATTTTCGGCTAAGAGTCCATTCGAACAAATTTAAACCAGTTTCTCACTTGGGTTTTGTTATAAACAAGCTGGTTGCAGGGTTCAGATCGTCATTTGGATCCGTCAGAATACCAGCCGGAAAAGACACTGAAATAGGTCGATCCTTTGTATCGAGGCAGAGCATATGGTTATTGTCCCCGTCACCCAGATCGGCAAGCGCCGCGGGTGTTACTATTCGCTGAGATCCATCTTCGGCCTCTACGATGATACTGTACAGATCACGTTCCACATCGCCAGGTTCCTTGCCGTTGGCCAGCGTAACACCACCCGCCCAAGTTACCCGAATGGCCTGTGCGGTGTTGTCACTTGGGCATAGGCTTCCTCTGGTACGGCGTGGTCCCAAATTTCCGACCAAAGTCCAATCCTCAACAACCTCGGCAAAGATCATTGAGGGCCCGTCTTCCAGCGGAGTTACGGCTACTGTAGCACCTCGAAAATCAAGTGTCCCGTCGATGGAATGAAGGTTTCCAATAACCTCGACTGCAACGGGGGGATCCTCGGAAGCATCCCCAAAATCCCCGATTAGAAGCACCGTGCGCAATTCACCGGGATCTGTAGCAGGCAACACTGACGCGCAGTGCATTGTTCCTATCTGGCCTGACTTTGTCATAACTCTGAAGTCACCTGCCTGCAGACTTTCTAAGTCTACCTGGGTAGAAAAAATGACAGGCATCCCGTGTTTGCCCCTGGAACCTCTGCAAATGAAATTTGACACTCGCGGTAACGCCTCGAGCCCATGGAAAGCAGAAAGCAATTCGGCATCTTGTCCTCCGGCTGAACTCGGTAATCCGAGGTTTGGGGTTGTATCTTCAAGTTCTCGACTTGAGACGTCCTGCGCGCATACAGTCGTACCTGACAACACAAACGTAGTGGCAGGTGCAAGAAGTGTGACCGCTTGAATCCATTTCCTAAACTGCTTCAGCAATAAGGTTATTCTCCCCATTTGATTTTCGGCGCTGCGGGCTTTCGAGCTGATACGTGTTGGAATAAAAATAACACACGCAAACACATTTGGTCGAACTTGCCGCTAAGCAGATTCCAACAACGCTTCGGAAAGCTCGTACTCTGAAAGGGCTCCTGTTGCACCTATTGCAACAAGCCTTGTTTCGGGTTTTCGCTGGCCCCATGCGCCATCCCGTGCGATGTCCATACGTTTTCCAACCACCTGAACAAGAATGCGATGATCTGGATCCTCCTCGCTAAAAACAAAACCCTTGAGACGATAGACATCGCCGGGAAGCTTCCGAATAGCACTTCGGAGGGAAGATAGGCTTATTGGGCGTTCAGCTTTCATCATAGTTGTAGAGAAGCTGTCTGAGTGATCAGAGTGATGACAGCCACAATCTGGTCCATGTTCATGGTGATCAGGTATTTCCGTTTCGAGCTGTTCGGCGGCAAAGCGACCAACAGAAAGAAGTATGTCCAGAGGGACGTCCGCATTGACAGCTTCGACCAGACGATATCGACGGAAGCGAGACCCAAGCCAATCGTGCACCCTTTGAACAGCCGCCCTGTCGACGAGGTCGACCTTGTTCAAAATAACCATGTCCGAGAACGCGATTTGACGGAGCTTCAGTTCCATTTGCTCCGGCGCAGAAAATAGCTGTTCCGCATCGACCAGGCACATGAGGCTGTCCAAGCGGATCATGTCCCGAAACTTCTGATCGGTGAATGTCATCGCAATTGATGACGGGTCCGACACTCCGCTTGCTTCAAGGACGATGTATTCCGGTTTCTCAGGCCGGTCGAGGACGGCCTCTACCGTTTCGATCAGATCATCTCGGATCGAGCAGCAAACGCAGCCATTTGCCAGACTCATAACGTCGTCTTCGAGGCCAACGACAAGATCTGCATCGACGTTGATCGACCCAAAGTCATTCACCAGGACTGCCACTCGCAGACCGTGGTTACCAGTAAGGATGCGGTTCAGGAGCGTTGTCTTACCGGCTCCTAGAAAGCCGGTAAGGATCGTTACGGGGATCGCAGAAGTCGAACCAAATTCAATCATCGTTCGATCTCCTCTCAGTCTTCATCACGCGGGCCGATTACATCCGAAACTTTGATGGTAAAGTCCTGCGGCCAGTCTCCGCCGGGTGCTCGGAAAACGTCAGTTGGGTAGTATTCGCGTGGATCGATCTCCATATCACGGTACTTCTGGTCTTGCTGGTCTGCTCGGGTGAGCCTCGGATTCGGCAATGTGATTTCATCCGGAAGCTCAATACGCCCGGCCTCGGCTGCCGCAGCCAGTTCACGAAATGGTGGCACAGTACCGGATTTTCCGGGCAGTGCAGCTTTCCTGTACCAGATCGCATCCTTGGTCACGTTCACAACGGCTACATCGAGACCCCATTGGAACAGACCGTCATAGTGGGCGCGAATACCAGCCAGCATTTCAGCGTCGATGTCTTCGTCCTGCGTATAGTGCGTCACCATCCCCAACCGCGGCCTTGTGTCAGCAAATAGCTTACCCACGGCATAGTGGGAGGTATGATGCGTATCGATTGTGAAATTAAACAGATCCTGTGGGATACCGTATTTGTAGGTCATCAACTGACCAATATCCTGTCCCGACATTTCGGTTACAAAGACATCAACACCTTCGCCGTATTTCCGTGAAAGCTCGTCTGGTCGGCCATCGCCTGTCCATACAAAGCTCAGCCCGTTCCAATCGAGCCGATAGCCAACCGCACCGTCCTTGGCATGGCTTCGAGGCCAAGACCGAACAGTCACACCGTCTTCATCATAAACGATGCCACCTTCCTGGCGGAAATCGAATTCATTGACTTCGATCTCGTAGCCGTCCCCAATCGGGAATACGTCAAACGCCTCAAGGTGCCATTTGAGCATCTGTTGCATGCCTTGAACCATTCCAGCTGTGCCAAGTTCGGGTGTCCGACCGGACGGGCCGTGAATACGCAGCGGCGTGTACCCTCCTGACCAAGCCCGGAATGGGTAGATGTAAGGGACGTCGGCATAGTGGTCGACGTGCAGGTGAGAGATGAAGATGTCGTTGATCAGCTGCCCCGGCACCTGCATGGCAATGATGTTACGGACACAACCGGATCCAAAGTCGAAGAAGAACCGTTTTCCATTTCCCAACTCTACCATGATACAGGTACCCGCCTGATCTTCGCGCGGCGGATAGGGTGTCGAGCCACAGAATGAGATGCGCATCTCATCTGGCCCCAACTCCTCACTCAGTGGAAAATAGTTCGCGTTTGAGCCTGTCATGTATTTGGTCGGGCGGAAATACTCTGGCAAAGAGATACCACCTGCGGGTCGCCCACCGTATGGGTTCTTGAGTGCTTCTCCTAGTGGGCCGTCTCCTTCGTGGGCCTCGGCACTCCCCGCCGCAAACCCAGCTGCCCCCGTTGCAGCAGCTCCAGTGGCCAACCCCTTGAGAACACTCCGTCTTGAGGGGTCTTCAATTTCGTCTGTCGCTTGAACCTGTTTGTTCTCCAGGTCTTTCCCATTGTCTTCCTTGGTCATGGATCGGTCCTCAGTTGGAAGTGTTACGAAGATTGCGCTTCACCATCCGGCGAAGCTCGTTCACGAGTTCAGATCTGATGTGGGCCCATTCCGCGCGCTCGATGTCCGTGATTGATGGATCTTCCAATTGCTTACAAACCTTTGTGAAGTCTTCGATGGCCTCTCTGAGAAACGCATCCACTTCGTTATGCCCTGAAAGCGCATCACAAAGCTCTGGAATCTCAATACTCAGGTCCACCGTCACTGGATAATCCTCGGTTCCCACTATCTATTCTCACATCGAGATGAGTGCGGTTGACGACACACGCCAAGTGAGTCACCGTGAGTTGGGGGTGAGTTTGCTTTGAACCAAGCTAATGAATTGCCGATAGATCAAGATGTTGCACAGCCATCTCCGGAGCTTGTCCGACAGGCACTTCAGAGCGTTGTTTCCAGTGCCGCGTTCCAGGCTTCGCCTCGACTCCAGCAATTTCTTACTTACGTGGTCGAAGAAACGCTCGCGGGTCGCGGGGCTCAGATTCGTGGCAAAGCAATCGCCGTCGAAGTCTACGGTCGGAGCATTGATGGCACCGGTGGTCGGAATCTCGTTCGCGTTGAAGCCCGACGGTTGCGTCGGCTGCTACAGGAGTTTTACGACGATCAATGGAACGGTGAGGGCGTTCGCATATTTGTTGATTCCGGCGGATACAAGCCACGGTTCTCGCTAGACAGCACTTCAGGAGTGCGAAACAGCGATGCGCTTGGAAGGCATCCGCGTTTAACGCAACTGCTGCCGGTTGGATTGGTTTGCGTTTTATTGATTGCTGGAATTGGGTTTTGGTTTGCTCAGGATAACGAGGCGGTTTTGCCCGCGACTCAATCCACGGAACAGGCTGAGCGAGCTGCCCTTGGTGAACAGTCTTTGACGAGACTTCAGGCGGCCAACCTTGCGGATCAGGCCCGCGGCATGTTTTTTCCCGTCTTTGATCTCAAGCGTCAGCAAATAGCGCTGGGAATGTTCCAGCATGCCACCGAGCTCGACCCAGCACTCTCCGATGGCTACGCAGGTTCGGCACAGGTCCTGGCAACTCTGGCTATGTTGTCCCCGGACGAAGCACAAAGAGAAGATCTCTTTAGCCAAGCTGCGGAGATGTCGGGAAAGGCGCTTGATCTATCTCCCACCGATGCATGGGCAAACGGAGCAAATGGTTGGGTATTGGCCACCCAAAATAAACCAGTCGAGGCACTGAAATACGCAAGACTGTCCGTCGAACTTGCGCCGAAGGATGGTCATATCCTGGATCTAGTTGGCATCACAGCCATTATGGCCAACGCTCCGGATCTTGCGGCCGAGGTTAGCAATCCAGAAAGACTAAGGTCAGGATCGGGCCGCTTTGGCGCACGAAATATTTGGGGTGTATCGCAACTGATGCTCGGGAATTACGAAAAGGTTGTCGAGGCTTTTAAAGGAGCACCCGCTGCCGGTGCGCCTGTAAGTGCTCCTTCTCTCCTGTTCCAAGCCGTTGCGAACGATCAGTTGGGACCTACGGAAGAAGCGCATAGACTTGTTACCGAAATGCGCAAAACGTGGCCAGAGTTTCCATCTGAGTTTCTCGTCGGCAGGATCTTCCACAATGATGCCGCAACGCGACAAGCGATACTGGATACTCTGATCAGGTACTGATGTTACGCGGCGCATCATTGTCGATGCAGAGTGTTCTATTTTCAGTCGAAGGTGTTATGTCCAAAATGACAATTTTTATTTGAACTCGAATGAATGGTTTTGGTCGCAACGCTTTGCAACATTGGAAGCCATCGCAGAATGCAAGCAGTGGCGGATCTAGACGACTTTGCACTGTCTGCTTTCTGCGCACTGCCGGCATTAATGCACGGTGCAGCAACTTGCACTTTGGGCATGAAGCGGGCCTTCGACGGCTTTGGTTAGATGATCAGTTTGTGGTTTCGGGTTGTCATTGGGACCGCTCTTAGGATTGGTCCAACCTCGGCCCTCCCAGAAGGTTCAACGAGCTTTCAAGCTTAACTCTGAGGTTCTACCGCCTTCTGATCCTTTGCCGGTTGCTCTCCCAACGATCGATGTTGATCTGGTGATCACGACCCAGCGCCCGGTAGAATCCCGGTCCCTTGGACCAGTTCAATAAATGGGAAAAGCTGTCGACCTAATCGTCGTTGCGACCGCGTGGAAAGGTCTGAAGCTCCCGCTTGAACGCTGCCAGCCAAGGCGCATCTGCCGGCAGAAACGCTTTACCCTCTTCGACGGGACTGCAAGCGGACCGGAACCGGGTTTCCTTGTCGTTGTCAGTATTGACGCGTTCAAACCGCAGTCGATTATCACGATACAACTCATCGAAAAGCAGTTTGCCAGAAGCGGCATCTTCGATCAGAACACGATAGGGATCCCAGCGACCGACAAGCTGCAGTGCCTTGGTTTTCAAGCCTGGGTAGTCCACCTGCCCACGCCAGACGTGCATAAGATACCACACGTTTTCGCGCGCGCCCCTAGGTTGTGGAGACCGAGAAGTCGGACTGCAGATCCGCAGACATACATGCTACTTACATGTCGAAATTGCGCGCAGCTGTTGCACCCGCTTTCTTCGGATCTCGGAGGCAAACATCTGACCGAACCTGTTCCATCAGTATCGGACAGTTTCGTGGCTTACATCGATGCCTCACTCATGAAGCAGATCTTCGACATTCCGAAGCGAGAGCGGGAAACGGATGTACAGCATCACCGCAAAGCGGATGATCTCGGGACTGGTTTTAAAGTATTTGAAAGAGGCAGGTCTGGTCATGGGCAAAAGCAACGCAACACCCCTGCCCGCCCCAAGACAGGTTCTTCTGACAAGACCTGCCTTGCATTGGAGGGCCTTTAGATAAAGCGTCATTTTTCACCATATCGCCCCGATATCAGGCGAAATATCCAAGGCGTCCGGCCGCCTTTCGACCACGTTTTTCTCTGGACTTCGCAGAATCTCAAATTTCTGTTAACGTAACGTCAATCTTTCATGCCGACCTCAGGAAGGAGACGGCCATGGGCGTGGACATACCTGACGATTTCGACATTGATCTTAACCTCAGCGGCGGCAGCACCATTGACGGCGATTTCACTGTCAACAATACCACACGCATACGCGAACTGCCGACCATCGAGTTGCGGGTCCGGGAATTGCCTGAAATCAAGATCGGGGTGACCGAGCTACCCAAGGTGCAACTGGGCGTGGATCCCATCGACTTCTCGCTGAGGATCAAGGAAATTCCGGCGATCCGGGCGCATCTGCCCGCGAACTTCAAGGTCGGTCTGTCGCTCCTCGGGAACGAGTTGTTGTCCATCAACCTCTGCGGTGAAGCGCAGGTGATCACCGAGGACTATGTGCCCAATGCTTGCGAGATTTGTGGCCCACCCGGCAATGCGCGCGATATCCCTGCGGACGTGAGCCGCATCGAACTTATTGAAGACGATGGCTGAGCTGTACGAGAGCATCACCCTGCGCAAGGGCCGCGCGATAGCCCCGTTTGAGGTCGACGAGGCGCAATCGGGCGTGCTGAAGCTCGGCGGCGACTTGAAGAAAGAGATGGGCGCGGAGCTGCGCGCGCGGCTGGTGCCGCGCAAAGGCCAGACGCGGATTGCGACGCGGATCGGCAAGACTGCCCCGCCGGGTGTCCACAAAGCGACACTGGTTACGGAGAACGGTGAATATCCGGTCACGGTCGACGTTCCGGAGCGCAAGAAAC
>NZ_JBXWSB010000146.1:0-9467 GCF_059613205.1 Ruegeria sp. BHSB064 | reverse complement strand
ACGTTGGAACAGCTGATCGCTTTTCGCCGAAACTGCTTCGATCCGCAGATTGCCCAACACAACGGCAGAATTGTTAAACTTATGGGCGATGGTGCATTGGTCGAGTTTGCGAGCGTTTTGGATGCGGTCGCTTGCGCGATTGCCATCCAAAACAACACCAAAGCTCAAAGCGCAGACCGGATTCAACTTAGAATTGGCATTAATCTGGGCGACGTGATTACGACGGGCGAAGACATCTATGGTGACGGGGTCAACATCGCTGCGAGGCTGGAACCTTTGGCTGAACCAGGTGGTGTATGTATTTCCGGAATCGTGCATGACAGCCTGGTCGGAAAAATCAACGCCAGATTTCGAGACGACGGGGAACAGAAACTTAAAAACATAGAAACACCTGTCCGAGTTTTTCGTTGGATTGCGGGTGACATCGCCACCTCGCATATGCCGTCACCGAATTTTGATGCTGGAAAAGCTTCGATTGCCGTACTGGCCTTCGACAACATGTCTTCTGATCCAGAGCAGGAATATTTTTCCGATGGAATAGCAGAAGATATCATCACTGCGTTGTCGCATTTCCGCGACTTTTTCGTCATCGCCCGCAATACGAGCTTTACCTATAAGGGAAAGGCCATTCGCGTCGATCAGGTGTGCCAAGACCTTGGCGTGCGATACCTGGTAGAAGGAAGTGTGCGAAAAGCTGGCGATCGAGTAAGAGTGACTGCGCAATTAATTGACGGTGAGAGTGGCGCTCACATTTGGGCCGCCAAATATGATCGTGAATTGACGGACGTTTTTGCTGTTCAAGACGAGATTACCCAATCCATTGTCTCGGCTGTCGCACCCGAGACGATCGGTGCTGAAACCCGACGGGCACGCTCGAAACGGTCAGACAACCTCAGCGCCTGGGACAAAGTGCTTCAGGCCAGATGGCACCTTGGGAAATTCACAAAGGAAAACAATCAGATCGCCCATGATCTGTTAAAGCGGTCCTTGGAAAGTGACCCGGACGACAGCGAAACACATGCGGCTTTGGCTCTCAGTCACATTATGGGCATGCTTCACTTGTGGCGCATGGATTCCACAGAAGCCATTCAGGCAGGAGAGGTTGAGGCCGGCCTTGCGGTGCAACTAGATGATCAAAATGCGAACGCTCATGCCGTGTTGGGAATGGCTCTGTGCTTTGCTCGCAAATTCGATGAATCCTTGATCCATTTGCTGCGCGCCATTGACCTAAATCCAAACTTGGCAATCGGTTATGGTAATATTGCTGCCTTGTATGGCGTGTCGGGCGAGTCCGACAAGGCAGAGCAATCGGCCAAACTTGCGATGGCTCTAAGCCCGCGCGATCCGTTGAAAGCATTTTGGCGTGGCGGGCTTGGGATCGGTGCCTATGTAACGCGACAGTACGATCGTTGCCTTGAAAACGCGATCGAAGGCCTCAAAGAGCACCCAGGTTACGCATCGCTAATGCGGCAAGAGGCAGCTGCATTGGGTATGTTGGGGCGCAGAGAAGAAGCACAGCTTTCTATTAAGCGATTGCTTGAAACGATGCCAGGACTGACGATTGAGCGGGTACGCAAGATGGTACCGGTCAGAGATCCGGAAGACTGGGAACATTGGCTGGAAGGCCTTAGGCGCGCTGGATTGCCCGAGTAAACAATAAGATAGCCAATGCCGAATGAGAATTCTCGTTGGGCGACGTCAGCCCTTAAATGCTATCGGCGAGCCGGGCGAGAAGCTGCTATCGCAGCCAGCAGTTCCGCCATTTCGCGGCGCGTGCGAAGCTGGAAATGGGGTGGGTGTCAGGATCGCGGACTAACTCTCCTTCGGTCCGGGCGATTTCACGAAGGTGGGGTTTGCGGCACCGAGATTGTTTTTAACCCATCAGTGGCTGTATGCCCGGACAGGCAGGCGGCGGCGGCCTTCTCACCAAGTTTGAGGCAACTCTCAATTGGTCAGTCTTCGTGGATTCCATGGACAACGCCGGAGCAGAAAGCATCACTGCAAAGCGGATGATCTCGGGACTGGTTCTGAAGTATTTCATAGAGGCAGGTCTGGTCATGGGCAAACGCTTCGCGACCACCCTGCCCGCCTCAGCTGAAGTTTTTCTGACAAGACCGCCGACGAAGCGGCCATTCCGGATAGAGCCATTCAATTGGCCAGGTGTCCAGAGACAGCATCGAGCATGAGCTTGAGTGCAGAGATAGGGTTTTATTGCGTGTGTGTCCTCGCGAGTTGTACCATGATTTAGAATGAACAATCGCTCGCAGGAGGTGCCGTGGCAAACGCAAGTGCTTTGATCGGATCTTGGAAGATGGACGCTTGGACACGCACTTCGGTCGAGACCGGAGAGACGACCGACGCTTTGGGGCCAGCGCCAATCGGGTACATAGCATATCATGCTGATGGTCGAATGATGGCCACCGTCTTTCGCCGCGATCGGCCCATGCCGGGCAAAGACGACTGGTCTATGGAGCAGAAGGCGCAGATGTTCGATGACATGCTCGCCTACGTTGCATCTTACACGCTCGAAGGGGATCACGTCATTCACCATGTAGACGGCTCATGGAACCCAAAATGGGCTGGCGATGTGTCTCGTCCGTTCAAGCTGGTGGGGGACAGGCTGGTGATCAGCGGTGCCCCCGGCGTCGACCCCAGGACAGGCGAAGAAGTAGTCTACCGAATGGAATTCACCAAGGTTTAAAACCTGCCTTGAGGCGTTCGATAAGCAAGACACCGGGCCGGTCGGTCACAGCAGGCTCAATGAACGTCAACCATTATCCATGGCCGACGTTCGCTGCGCTGTGGTCCGTATAGCCGACATTGCCTTCCTGGATCAAAAAGGCGTACGAGACTTACCTGACCAGCCCTTAGCGGAAGCTCGTGAAATTGCCAGCCAACGAAGTGCTAATCACCGAACCGACGTTCTCTGCGCCGTCCAAAGTGATGTGCCATCCCAGGTACGCGCTGCAGAACCGAGCGAGCTTTTACTCTCGCTCTGCGCTTTAGGTAAATTTTTTCTTAACCGCCTGAACGCTGAATTGTGCGCTCTATCAGGTCAGATACCTGTTCCGGTGTTTCGATCGATGACGAATGACCCGCACCTTTGAAAACGACCAACTCTGAGGTCTCGATCGCACGGTGTATACGCTTAGATTTCTCTGGAGGTGTTGCAACGTCTTCATCACCAACCCCGATGCCAACGGGAATCGTGATCTTGCCAAGAAGATCCATACAGCCTTCGCGCTCAATTACCCCTTTGACCGCGCGGGTAATCCCGATCCGATCATTGCTCACAATGGCATTGGACCATCTCAACTTTTCCTTCTGTCGTGCCGGATCATTCAAAAAAGTGTGTCCGAACAGGATCGGCATAACCCTTCCTATCACGGCCCACAGTCCGATCCAGCGCGCCACAGAGTTCAGCTTACGATACTTCGGGGCGTTTTCGGGATCTTCCGGGTCAGCGCTGGTTTCAAGCAGTGTAAGCGATTTCAGTATGCCAGGCTCTTGGGCCGCCAACCTCATTCCAACAAATCCACCCATGCTTAGGCCAACAAAATGACAGGGTACGGCGTTCAGACTCTTGATAAGCGCCGCGGCATCAGCGGTCAGCGTGTCAATGTCATAGCCATCATCAGTCACACCACTTTGTCCTTGCCCTCTGTGATCAAACGTGATGCAGCGAAAACCGTTTTTAAGATGTGTAACCTGATCCTCAAACATCGCCCCGCTGAACAATAGGCCATGAGAAAATATGATCGGTTCACCATCACCACCCGTGTCTTCGAAGTGGATTGTTGCTCCATTCAGCTCGACCTTCGGCATGTGGTTCCTCCCAACTTCAGATGATCTCATCTTAGCACGGGTCTGTTGCGCAGGAACTTGATGCTTCCGTGCAGCAGCAAGAACGCTTGCGCTCTTCCCGATCTGCTGACCCCAGTCAGCCCTTGGTGCGCTTTCAATAATGGCCCTGCCAGACGACACGCCGGTTGCCAAAATCGATAAACTGGCCACTATGAAACGACATAACTGCCCCTTATCTGATCCTCGCACTTGCAGTTCTTTGCCTTTTATCAACATGAGAAGACGCAATGCCGACACGTCGAACTTTTCTAAGCCAAGTTGGAGCTGCCGGAGCGTTTACGCTGGCGTCTCCTGCACTTCGCGCGCAGACTGGAGCAACTGATCTGGACATCGCAATTGTGGGCGGCGGTGTGGCCGGATTGTTTTGTTCGATGCGGTTAAGCGAGACGCACGGATCACGGGTGGGCGTCTTTGAAGCGACGGACAGGGTCGGAGGGCGCCTTCTCTCTCTGCATTTCGCCAAACTTGAAACCCAGACTGCAGAAATCGGTGGTATGCGTTTGCGGCACACCGACAAACACGCGCTCAAAGTGGTCAATGATTTGGTCGGGCGCGATAAGTTGCAGGACTTTTCTTACCCGATCACAGGCTATTACCTGCGTGGTCAGCATTTCTCTGAGCTTTCCAAGGCCGAAACTCTTCCCTACGGGTTGCACGAACAGGAACGCTCGCTCATCGCAGGCGGAGAGGATCTTCTGACGCATACGATAAACGATCTGAACAAAAGGGTTGCCGAAGGCGCTCTGTCTCTGGATGGGACGGGATTATGGGAACTCTTGCTTCAAGAGCGCAGTCGCGAGTCGTACAATTTCATGCGCGACGTTCTGGGCTATAACTCCCCTTTATCCAATTGGGACAGCAAAACAGCGATCAGTTGGTTCGAACGCGACTTTGCCTACAAAACAAAGTATTTGAAGTTGGATGGTGGTCTTGAACAGATCCCCAAAGCGGTCGCCAATGCCTATATGTCGAGCGGTGGGAAGGTTCACCTAAAACATAAACTGACCGATCTCACGCATCGATCCGATTCAGGCTTTGATCTGATTTTCCAGACGGAAACCGGGCAGAAAATAGTATCCGCTGCGCGCGTGATCCTGGCTATTCCTCCGAATGCTTTTCCATCGCTGATCAACACCCAAGTGTTTTCTGGTAATTCCCGTTTTGCACGCGCGGTCGAGAGTGTTCACAAGGTGCCCTTGGCCAAAGTACATCTCGCATTTGATCAGGATTGGTGGACGCCCCGAAACCTTTCCGTTGGTCGTGTCATAACGGACTTACCGGCACGACAGATTTATCGCTGGGGCGTAGATGATGCATCTGGTCATGCGCTGTTGATGGCGAGTTACCACGATGGCGAGATGATCGAGTATTGGGAGGCGCTGTCCGAAGGGTCGACTTACGGTGCGCCTGATTGGATTGATCAGGCGACCGGACCTGACGGAGATCCTATCGTCCCGTCAATGCGCAAGCTTTTGCCAGCCTCCGACCGGCTGGTGAAAGAGGTTTGGAACCAGGCCCGTAAGTCTCACAACCTCGGTGACGACTTACCCGAACCCGTTGCGGCAACCTACCAGAATTGGGGCCGCGAACCTTGGGGCGCTGCCTATCATCTATGGGGAATTGACGCGAACCCAAACGACATCATCGACTACATGCAAGAGCCGGTTCCAGGCATTCACATTTGCAATGAGGCGTGGTCGGTGTCTCAGGGCTGGACGAACGGGGCCATGCAATCGGCAGACAGCTTGCTTGTCGCTAAATTCGAAAAGGAGCCGTTTGTGTAGGGCGACTCATACAGCTTTTGTGCAGCTCGTTTGCAACTTTGATTGAGTGACCTACTGCCCCGTCTCCTTAGCATCTATCGCGAAGTATGAGTAAGTGAGAACCATCAGGGACAAGAATGCAGCGAGCCAAAATACCGCTGCATGTGACAACGTCACTGCCAGTATAGTGCTGCACAACGCCATGCCGACAGTTCCTCCAATCAGCTGGCTTGAAAGCACAATCCCACCCGCCTGCCCCTGCATATGAGGAGGGACCGACATCGTGACAGCGCGCTGAGAGGGGACAAACATAAGCGAGACAGCCGCGCCAAACAAAACAAAGCCAACAAAAACAATGGCCGTTGTTTTGATCATCATTCCCGCCCCAACGAGGCCGAGACCAATGGTGACAAGAACCAATCCAACAAGTGCAGGCCAGCGAGTTCCGCGCTCATCAGATAGTTTGCCGGCAATTGGAGCAAAGAAGGTCGTCGGAACGACAGCTGGCAGCAAGGCCAATCCGGCCCAGAACGGCCCCCAGCCTTCAACCGTTTGCAGGTACATCGACCCAAATACGAAGGTTGCAATCTTGGCATATTGGGCGACTCCGACGATCAGGTTGGAGGCGGTGAAAGTCGGATCCTTGAAAAGAGCCACCGCGACAAGGGGATCCTTGCGCCGGTTCTCAACAAATACGAATACCACAAGCGCAAGGACGCCAATGACCAGGGCGGCGAGCACGTTGCCTTGTTGCCAGCCAACGTCAGGCCCCTGCATTATTCCGTAGACCAAAAGCGAGAGCCCGAATACCAACAGCACCATCCCTGCCAAATCGAAACGCTCTTTGATGTGTCTTGGGGGATCGCGCCAAAACCGCCAAACAACAAAGGCGACGCATGTAACGACCACTGGATTGATCCAGAAGATCCACCGCCAGGAAAGGCCGGACGTAAGTGCACCGCCGACCAACGGTCCGGCCGCCAAAAAACATGTTCCGATGGCACCGTAGATTCCCAGAGCTTTGCCGCGCTCAGCCCCATCAAATGACAAGGCGATCAACGTCAGAGACAACGGAAAGATCGCGGCAGCGCCCACGCCCTGAATGCCACGCGCCACAAGCATCGTTAGACCGTTTGGAGCAAATCCTGAAACAACTGACGCCACTCCAAAAACAAAAAGCCCTGCGGTCAGAAGCACCCGGATTCCGACGATGTCCCCAATTCGACCTGTTGCGGCCGCTAAGCAGGCCAGTGTCAGAAGATAAATATTGACCACCCAATGTGCGGTGATCTCAGAAAGCCCCAGTTCTTCGCGTATTGTTGGAAGCGCAACGCCGACCGCTGTTTCGTCCAGCAAGATAACCCCGAGGATGGCGCCCATAGCACCCAGAAGCCACCAACGATTATTGTTGTCAGTACCCAAAACAAATCGCTCCTACAAAACCCTGAACAACGCGTCGGACGGTTCAGAACACTCAGGATACGATACCAAAACCACAGTGTTACTTGGGCGCGTGTGTCACGGCAGCTACCCATTACAAATACCGAAATCATGTCGAAAAACCAACTATCTGTCGGGACACGCAACGATAGGTGCCGCGAGATATTGCTTCAGCAACCGCTCTTGTCGCTGTGAAACCAGAGGCTGGTTTTCCTGAAACCAACCACCCCACTTTTTAACTCCCAATGTGAATTGATTTACTTTCACGCGAATGCGTTTCTGGCAAAATAGTCTCGTAGTGTGCCTGTAAGTTGTGTGAGTGTTCAGATGTATCTTTCTCGGTTTGATGAGCTAAACCTTGCCCCAAAAGACGATCGCAAGGATGCGTTTGCTCAGAATTATCCTCTGTTGAACATCAGTGCTGTCCACGCCCAGTGGAAGAAGGGGTCCTGGCAGTTCTCGCGGATTGCTGACATCTGGAGAAGAACCGGCAAAATCCTGTCTGTGCCTTATGAGGGCTCTGAGGCTTTCCCATCTTTTCAATTTGCCGAAGATGGAACACCGTTCCCGTTGATGGAAAAAGTACTAAGCGCGCTTCCCGCCGAAATGTCTCCGTGGCAACGTGCGTTTTGGATGACGTCGCCCAAGGCGGAGCTTGGTGGCGCACGCCCTGCTGATTGCATCCAAACCGGCGACCCTCGTGTGATCGACGTGGCGGCGAAGGCAAAGACACACGTCCTACATTGAATGGCGCATTTGCCCAGGCAAGGTGGACCCTTTTCACCCACAAGTTCAATACGTCATGCGAGGTTCAGTACCGGACCGTCCAGCAACCGGATCAACTCTCCGAAATAGCCAGCGGATCGTGCAGGGCGGGTTGGGTCTGACGTAATCGCCACCGCAAGGTTGCGGCGGGGATGGGCGGCTATGATTTGACCTCCATACCCTCGGGCCAGTGCATAGCCAGATGGTGACAGAAACCAGCCATAACCGTATTCCAACCCAGAGAACTGCGACCTGCCGTAGGGTTTGGTGGACACGGACACCCAGCTTTCAGGAATGACCTGACTATTTGCGAATACTCCCCCATCCCGCATCGTGACTGCAATCTTCAGCATTGATCGAGGCGTAAGGGCCATCTCATTACCGCCGAGGAAATACCCTTGCGGGTCCCGGGTCCAGGCGGGGATTTCGATACCCAGCGGCGTGCCCAACCGCCTGCGCGCAAGGGTCAGCAGGCTTTGGCCGGACGCTTCGGTCAGCGCTGCACCAAGGATGTGGGTCGATCCGGTTGAATACAACATACGTTGCCCGGGCTCGGCCACCATCGGTCGGGTGAGCGCATCGACGATCCAGTTGGGCGAGCTGATCCAAGACCCGTAATTGCGACCGGACGTGCGTTCAAGCCCCGCCCGCAATGTGACGAGATCTTCCATCGTGATGCTTTCGGCGCCCGGCGTCGCATTTGGCGGCAACAACCTCGGTGCCACATCCTGTAACGTAGCATTCACCGACGCGATTTCCTGCCTGTCGATGGCCGTCCCAAGCAACAAGGCCACGATGCTTTTCGAGCAGGATTTGATATTTGCCGGTCGGTCCAGCCCGGGACCTTTCGGAGCTTGCGCAAAGATGACTTCGTCGCCGCGCTGGATCTGAAGCGAATGGAGCTGGGGCAATCGGGCGAACAAATCTCGCATGTCCTGGGATTGCGCCCGCGCTAAATACGGAGCGGACAAACAGGCGGATGAAGCGACAAGAAACGAACGGCGTGTGAACATAGTCTTCATGTGGACGCTCAAGCGCCGATTTCCAGTCGGTGGATCTTTGTTTTTCGCCAGTTTGCCGTCGAAATCCGGGCCTAATCCTAAAGGGTTGGGACTTACGGCAACAGTATCTGTCGATCCGACACATCCGGTCCCCGCTGGGTCCGGGTTTCCGTGCTAGACTGGACCCGAGGATAGTCTAGCAGGAGCAGTCCCGTTGCGACCGAATTCACTCCGTCTGTCGATCACCATCCTGATTGTTGCCATCTTCGCGGGCGCGCTCCCCAACCGGGGTGATGCGCTGTCAAAAGACATACCGGCATGGCTGCAAAAACACGTCGGGACCGCCGAAGGTCAAATCGCGCCGATCGTTCTTGAGCGCGCGCGTGCGCTGTATCAGAAGAAACTCCGGCGGGGCGAGGTTTCCAATCCTTGCTATCTGGCAAAAGACGCCACGCGTCCCAGTACATCGCAGAATGGCAATCCAGGGCGGCGGTTTTATGTGATTTGCGAGGCCCAAAAGACGTTCCGGGCTGTGTCGTCCGGTTACGGCAACGGCCGTAAACTGCAACGCGCCAATTTCTCGAACGGTCGGCACTGCGCAAAGAACTTTAGCAATGCAGAAGGGTCAAAACTG
>NZ_JBXWSB010000145.1:0-9669 GCF_059613205.1 Ruegeria sp. BHSB064 | reverse complement strand
GTTTGGCGATCTCGTACCGCATCTCGACCCGCAAAGCCGCGTCGAGATTCGAAAGCGGTTCGTCGAACAAAAAGGCGGTGGGATCACGCACGATGGACCGGCCGATGGCGACGCGCTGGCGCTGTCCGCCTGACAAGTCTTTTGGTCGGCGTTCCAGAAACGGCCCAAGCTTCAAAACCTCTGCCGCTGTGTTGACCTGCTCTGCGATCTCAGCCTTTGGCACCCCGGCCACTTTCAGCGAGAACCCCATGTTTTCGGCAACCGTCAGATGCGGGTAAAGCGCATAAGACTGGAACACCATCGTCAGGCCGCGTTTCGAGGGCGGATGATCGGTGACGTCATTGTCATTGATCAGAAGTGACCCGCGCGAAATATCCTCGAGCCCGCCAATCATGCGCAACAAGGTGGATTTGCCACAGCCGGAGGGGCCGACAAAAACAATGAATTCACCCTCTTCGATCTTGAGGTCTACGCCTTTGATGACCTGGGCTGACCCAAACCACTTTTCGACGGATTTTAGTTCGATGCTGCCCATTAGCTTCTCCCTGCCCAGTGAAGCCAGACGGCAGCTGTCCAGGTGAACGCAGTGCCACCGGCTGGGCTGCCGGTCTTTGGATCAAAATACTCAGCAAACCCGTAGTTCGAGATCAGCTTTGCAGTTTTCTGACGCAGATCTTCAGCCTGCTGCGTGTGGCCCATATCTTCCAGTCCAAATCCGATCATCATATTCATGATCGCCCAGGTCGGACCGCGCCAATAGCGGCGCGCATCAAAGTTCGGCATCGACGTATCATAGCTTGGAACTGGATAAGGGACGGTGTCCAAAACCGAATTCAAACGCCCCAACATCTTTTCTGAATCGATACCCGCATACCAGCACATGTATGACGCGTTCGAGATGCTGCCTGCCCACTCACCCGTATGAGCATCACGGGAATCAAAGCTGCCCAGTTCTTCATTCCACAAAGACCGCGCGCCGTTTTCCAGCCGGTCGACATCCGCTCGCAGCCCTTCGGCCTCAAGACCAAGTTTTTCGCTGATCGCCAACAGATCTCTTGCAGCGCGCAACGCTGTGAATGTCATCGTTGGGTCGGCAACCCGAAACGGGTTCTTGTCCAGCAGGATCTGCTGATCCCATTCGGCCTCGCGACCAATCTGAACCAGCTTGATGTACCGATCATAGTCGAACTTGGTAGGCCTGTCGTCGCTGTTTACATGCGTTGTGTCTCGGCGTTGATATTCACCGACATCTGAAGCGTCCATGCGGGCCATCGACTTGTCCCAGTCGGGGGCGTTATCGCGGCCGGCTTCCCATGGATGCGTCGTGCAGACCGCGTCCTGATCATCCAGACGCCACTTCATGATCCAGCGATGCCAGGCCAGTAGCTTTGGAAACAGTTCGCGCAAGCGTTGCTCGCCAGCGACGCGGTCCTGCTCCCAAATCTTGCGAACCATTGTCGCCGCAATGGGTGGTTGAATTATCCCCGAAGACAAAATCGGGCCGTTGCACCCCCAAACGTCCGGGCCGGGAAAATACCCGTCATCCTGCTGGTGGAACAGGATGTGCGGCACCATGCCGTCCGTCCATTGGCCAGAGAACAACGTCTCGACCTCGGTCCAGGCGCGGTCGATGTCGAATTCAGCAAACCCCAGGGCAGCAATCGCGCTGTCCCAGTTCCATTGATAGGGGTACAGCCCCTCGGTCGGGATCGTGTAACCTCCGCGATCATTGGCAATCAGAATATTGCGCGCTTCGCGGTCTGGGTTTGTATGTTGGTTCATCTCAGTCATCCTTTGACGGACCCCGCAGTCAGGCCCTTGGTCATGAAACGTTCAAGTCCCAGAAACAACGCCATGATCGGCAGAGTGGCGATCACCGCACCAGCCATCAGATGTTGTCGGGGAATTTCCGAGGAATTCAGCATTGTAACGCCTCGGGTCAGGGTGAATTTCGACGGATCGTCCAGCAGCATGAAAGCAAGCAGGAACTCGTTCCAGGCAATCATGAAAACATAGAGCGATACCGAGGCCAGCGCAGGCAGGCTGAGCGGCAGGGTGATCTTCCAAATCACAGCCAAACGCGACAGACCATCCATCAGACCAGCCTCTTCCACTTCGGTGGGCAGGCCACGGAAATAGCCTTGCAGCATATAGAGTGCGACGGGGATCGTCGTGACCGGGTAGATCATGACAATGCCAAGGATCGAATTTCGCAGGCCCGTCAGCGAAAACGCGATGTAAATCGGCAGCGCCAGAACGATCATCGGCACCATGTAGATCAGCAGGATCGACCGCGAAAACGCCTTTTGCCCTTTGAACCGGAACCGCGCCACCGCATAGGCACCGGGGACACTGAACAGCAACGTAATGAACACCGTCAGGACCGAGACGTAGAAGGACGTCCAGAGATAGGTGCCGAAATTGAAGTCGCGGAACAGTTCGGTATAGCTGCGGAACAACGCGGTGCCCTGGCTCAGGTCTACTGAGAAATCCAGCGGGTTCTGCAATAGCGCCTGTTGCGATTTCAGGCTGGTCATCACCATCACATAGAATGGGATGACGACAATGGCCGTGAAAAAGATATAGCCAAACCCGGTACAAAAGCGGATCACCGCATCTTCGAATTCATGGCGTGTCAGTTCGGCGAAGGGCAGTTCTTTGAGGATCTCGGCCAATGACAGATGCATCACGACCGCAACCGCGACGACCGTGATCAGACTTGCCTGCAGCGTCGTATCCGGGCCAATCAGAACGGGACCCAAACCGCTTAGGCACGACAAACCCAACAACACAGAAATCGCCAGACGCGCCGGGGCGTGGCGCGCTGGAAACGCAACGTAGGTAAGACCTGCCACCGCGCCCCAGATCAGGCTCAACCCCACCTGCGGGCGAAACGCTGCGCCGGTGGCGAAGGACATGGTGACAGCGACGGTGCTGGCAATGATGACCAGCCAGAGCGCGCCCAGAACCGGGCCGGTGATGAAACCTTTGCGCATCACAGACCCTCCTCACGGCTGATGAAGCGGAAGAAGACAAAGCTGAAGGCAATCAGGCACATCAGGATGACCACCGCCACCGCCGCGCCTGCCCCGATATTCGAGATTGCAAACGCCTGCTCATAGACGTTTACGGTCAGTGTGCGGGTACCCGCGTTACCGCCGGTCAGCAGGAAAATGTCGTCGAACTTGTTGAACGTCCAGATAAAGCGCAGCAGGAACAGCACCGACAAAATGCCCAACAGTTGTGGGATGCTCAGCAACCAGAACTTCTGGAAGGGCGACGCGCCATCCATATCAGCCGCTTCATACATGCTGCTATCAATGGATTGCATCCGCGCCAGAATGAACAGGAAAGACAGCGGGAAATAGCGCCAGATTTCGAACACTGTAACCATGATCAGGGCCAGAGGGCGTTCGCCGAAGAAATTGATCGGCGCACTGGTCAGGCCCATTTGGATCAAAAGCGCATTGGCCGAACCAGAAAACGGATCAAACAACGTGACCCAAGTAAAGGCCACCGCAATGACCGGTGCAACATAGGGAAACAGGTAAAGGCCCCGGATGAACCCCTGCCCTTTGAAGCTTTTGTTCAGCAAAAGCGCCGCGAACAGGCCCATGACCAAAGCGCCAATGGTCCCGAACACCGTGTAAAACAGCGTTACCCAAAGCACGCCCCAGAACTCGGACCCGTCAAAGACGCGAGCATAGTTTTCGAGGCTGAATTCAAAGTTGGTCAGAACGTTCGGCCCACTTCCAGTTACACGCGGTTCTGACGCTTCGATTACGTCTTCAAACGCATCGGGGTCGCCGCTCACGTCAACAGGTATGCGGATACGCTCACGCTGCCCCCCTTCCAGAGTGCCGAAATCGCAAAACAGGTCTTGTCCGTCCAAAACACAGGGGGCAACAACCTCCCTCGCAATGACACCATCGGGCAGAACGTCGCTGAGGGTGACGCCATTAATTGCGATCTCCTGACTGGAGTTGCGCAGGCGGTATTCAATCCGCAGATCGTCGCCCGATCCGCGCAGGCTTTCACGCACAACCGGTGCAGGCGGACGGAGATCGGACAGGGTAAATGGCTTGAAGCTGATCCAGAAGATTGCCAGCAAAGGCAAGATCACCACAAGCGATACACTGATCACGGTCGGAGCCAGCAGCGTCCAGGCCAGACGCGCCTCGCGTTTGGCTAACGCCCCGGTTCCGGTCGGTGGGGTGGCCGAAGTCATGGGGTACCTCGAAGGGTTGGGTGCAGCGGCGCGCACGCCGCTGCAGTTGCCACTTGATTACTGAACCTTCGCCAGCTCTTCGTTCATGGCTGCAACCGCTGCGGCTGCGTCGATCTCGTCATCAATATACTGACGTACAACACGATTGATGGCCTGAGAGTTGATCATTTTTGACGCCAGCGCCAATTGACCCTCGGCCACGCCCCAGCGCTGCGCCACGTCCAGACCGCCAACAATCTCGTCGATCATCGCCTGTTCGTACAGCTCGCCCAGAGGGGCCTTGCGATCGACACCGACGGGCAGTTCCGCCCAGGCTTCAGAGAACGCAGTCGGATTGTCTGCATTACCACGGCGCACGGGGAACTTACCCTCGGGCGCAATGGCCAGCGTCTGGGTATAGCCGTCATCCATCGCAAACTTTACGAATTCCATCGCCGCATCGGTATCCGCGTCGTTGGTGATGCCGAAATACCGCACATCACCCCAGGCCGCGCCATCGGGGTTCGACGGGCCGGACAGTTTGGTCACGATACCAGTCTTGCTGGCCAGATCGCGAGAGGTCGGGTCATCGTTAATGGTCGGCGGGGCGCTGTCGCGCAGACCAGCCAATTCGTCCAGAATAAACGGCGACCAGATGATCATCGCGGCTTTGCCGTCAAAATACAGCTCACGCGATTGCTTCCAGAAGAGTTCGCCGGGAGGCGAGGCTTTGGAAATAGCCTTGTAGAAGTCCAGAACCTCGGTGGTCTTGGCCTCATCCAGCGGCTGGAACCCATCAGGGCCAACGGGCGAGACGCCATTGGCAAGGAAAACATGCTCCAGCACCTGGCTCATGAAGTTCTCGTCGACTTTGGTGGCCGAGACAAAGCCATACATTTCTGGCGGGTTATGCAACGCCTCAAGTGCGGCCTGAATGTCGGCAAAGCTGTCAGGCGCTTCCAACCCGGCTTCATCGAACAGGTCCTTGCGATAGACAACCATTTGCGTCCAGCCGTCCACCGGAACCGAGGCGGTTTCACCATTGAACGCAGCCATGCCCAAAGCACCCGGCGCGAAGGTATCAGCGCCCAGTTCTTCGATCACTTCGGTCGCAGCTTCGGTGTCCAGAATGCCCGCTTCGGCCCACGGCAGAGCGTACTGCAACGGGTGGTAAACCACATCTGGCAAATCGCCCGCAGCAAAGGCTGCGGTTGCGCGGGTACCCAGATCCGTTTCCGTGACAGGGATCACTTCGACCGTTGTACCGGTCTCAGCCTTGAACTGGTCGGCCATTTCCTGCTGTTTCGCCAGACGCTCGGGCTGCTCCTCCGTTGTCCAGAAGCGGATCGTGTCCGCTTGTACCGACATGGCCGTCAGCGCCAGTGCTAACGACGAGCCGAGCATCAGCCTGGCTGCTTTTGGTGTAAGTTTCATGGTCGGTTTCCTCCCCGATTGTCTTCCATGGATCGTTTGATTTTTTCCGCCAACTCACTCGAAGTCAGCAGTGGCGGCCCGTCAGAGTCGCGTTCGATCAGCGTCGCCTGGCTGAGTTCGCGCAAAGATGCGGGTTCTTCCCCTCGGGTCTGACGTATCAGCATCGTTGCTAGGCGTTCGCCTGCCCGTTTGGAGTCGACGCTGAACGTGGTCAGCCCGGGGCTGGCATATTGGCATTCCGGAATTCCGTCATATCCAAGGACCGAGACATCACGCCCGATTTCAAGACCGAATTCTGCACACACAGGGTAGCTTCCCAATGCCGCCTGATCCGTCGCAAAGACAATCGCGGTCGGCGGGACAGACAGGCGCAACAAAGCGCGCGCTTCAGCGGCCCCTTCTTCGCGGGTGCGGGCCCCGTCGCGGATCAATTCAGGATCGACCGGCAATCCTGCAGCCCTAAGCCCGTCGACATAGCCATCCCGACGCAGGTGACTGTAGTTGAACTTTGGATCACTGCCGACAAACCCGATGCGGCTGTGACCAAAACGGACCAGACGTTCGACCGCGTCGCTCATGGCTTTTTCGCCGGAAATATCAAACCAAGACGTATCGTCCTGAAAACCGGTCCGACCATATCCTGTCCGACCATACAGGATGAACGGCACCTGCAGGTCGCTTAGGTACCCAACCCGCGCGTCATCGACTTCGGTACGCGGCAGGATGAATCCATCGGCCTTTCGTTCTTCGACCAGACGACTCAACACATTTAGCATGTCTTGTTTCGATTTCGCGGTCGAAATTGTCATCGTCCAGTCGGATGCACTGGCGGCTTCGCAAGCGCCCGCAAGAAAGTCCTGAAAGAATGGATTGTGCCGGTCCGGTTCTTCACTGTTGATGACCATGGCAATGGCACGCACGCGCCCCGTACGAATGGCCTGAGCGTGGCTGAGCGGGCGATATCCCATCTTGCGCGCCGTCACCTCGACCCGCTTTCGCGTTGATTCTGAGATGTCGGAATACCCGTTCAGTGCCCGCGACACGGTGCTTTTCGAAAGGCCGAGGTGATCAGCCAATTCTTCAAGCTTCACCCGCCCATTCGACGTGGCGCGCCGGGATCGGATTTGTCGCTGTTGCAGTTCGGGATTCGCCATCATTCTTTAATATAATTGTTCCGAAACCGGTTTCGGCAACAAAAAAATGACACCTTCAACCCACACCTGACAATCGCCTCCAACCAGCAGACAGGTCGCAACACCCCTCTCTTGGACATGATTGCAGTCGATAAGTTGCAATCAGAACCCCTCCGGAATTCGCAGATGACCCTCCCAATGCCGCAATCGGGAGTTGACCGTGTTCAAGTTTTTCTGTCATCAACGCGCCATGTTCGGTTCCGGGGAGTCACCCGGAGGCAATAGGGAATGCAGTGCGGCACATTCTTGGCCAAATCTGCAACTGCCCCCGCAACTGTAAGCGGCGAGCGAGACTGATTACGCCACTGGGGCACACCCGGGAAGGCCAGTTTAGCGTGAAGACCCGCAAGTCAGGAGACCTGCCGAACATGCGCCCCCGGAAGGGGCGCTCATCATCGGCGACGGGGTGTGCGCCGGATCTGTTTGCCCGTTGGGGCAAATAGTTTCGCATTCCCCAATGTCAAAAATCAATGCGTGCCGGGGAAGGCGCGACGTGAGAAGGACGTATTTGTGAAACACTTTTTGTTGGCCGCGGCAGTTGTCGTGGCAATGCCAGCGCTGGCGCAGGCTCATTTCCTGCTGGAATACACCGAAGACACCATGATCGAGCGTCCGGGTGACGTTCCGGTCAAGTTGGTCTTCTGGCATCCCTTTGAAGCCGGGCACGTGATGAGCCTGGACAAGCCGGAAGAGTTCTATGTGATCCACAACGGCGAAAAGATCGATCTGTTGGGTACATTGGAAGAAACCACGTTCGACGGCCCCGAGAACAGCGCCAAAGCATTTCTTGGTTCGGTTCCGGTGAAACGTTCCGGCGACTATGTGCTGGTGACGGTACCTGCGCCTTATTACGAAGAATCCGAGGATATCTATATCCAGCAGATCACAAAGGCTTACCTGAACCGCAATGAACTGCCCACCGACTGGGATCAACCGCAAGGTCTGGCGACCGAAATTCTGCCGCTGAACAAGCCTTATAACGTCATTGCAGGTTCCACCTTTACCGGCCGCGTACTGAGCGAAGGTGAACCGGTTTCTGGTACTGAGATCGAAATCGAATACATGGCTGCAGAACCTGATTTGGCAGGCAGCGGTGCAAAAGATGCCACGGCATCCCCTCTTCCGGGTGGGTCATTGGTCGCGATTTCAGATGAGAACGGCTATTTCACCTTTGGCGTACCAAAAGCGGGTTACTGGGGTTTTGCTGCTCTGGGTTCGGGCCCAAAAACCGAACATGAAGGCAAAGAACTGAGCCAGGATGCTGTGATCTGGATCCGCGCCTGGGATCTGGAGTAACCCCTATGCACATCGTGGACGGAGCCCTTTCGAACCCAGTTGTGATCAGCGGTGCAATCGCAGCGGCTGGCGGCGTTGCTGTGGGGCTGAAATCGCTGGACCTGGACCGAATTCCCATCGCGGGCGTGCTGTCGGCCTGCTTTTTTGTTGCCTCGTTGATCCATGTGCCGATTGGTCCGTCCTCTGTGCATTTGATCCTGAACGGTCTGGCCGGGCTTTTGCTTGGTTGGGCCGCTTTTCCAGCGCTGTTTGTTGGCCTGCTGCTTCAAGCCGTGTTTTTCGGTTTTGGCGGTTTGACTGTGCTTGGGATTAACACGGTCAACATCGCGCTTCCGGCGGTGCTGACATGGATGATCTTTGGTCGTCTGATCGCACGAGGCTCTCCGGTGCAGGGCGCTATTTGGGGTGGCATCGGCGGAGCGTTTTCAATTGCGGCCACGACGGCTCTTGTCGCTGTCTCACTGGCTCTGTCTGGTGACGCATTCCTACCAGCGGCAAAACTGGTCTTTTTTGCCCATATTCCCGTCATGGCAATCGAAGCGGTACTTACGGGTTTTGCCATTCTATTGGCCCGCAAGGTCAAGCCTGAACTCTTTCTAAGGGGTGCTCCGGTATGAGACAGCTGATTTTCGTTGTTGCGGTATTGCTTACCCCGCTTCCTGCGCTGGCCCATAAAGTTATCGCAGGGGTCTTTCCCGCAGGCGACGCGATTGAGGGTGAATTGGGCTTTTCCAACGGCGACATGGCTGAAAACCAAGACGTTATCGTTTATGGCCCCGATGGCGCTGAACTGGGGCGAACAGTCACCGATACCGATGGCTTCTTCCTCTACACCCCCACCGAACCCGTCGCGCACACGTTCAAAGCAGATCTGGGCGCTGGTCATATTGCCGAAGTCGCCATGCCAGCCGAGGAAGTGGCCGAGATTTTGGGTGTGGATCCCAAGCTTGTAAAACCTGTTACGCAGGTTGAAACCGCAACCGACATAGCGACGGTGACTGTTGCGTCACTAACCGACGAGGAACGCGCAGTCATTGCCCAAGCGGTACGAGACGAAACCCGCCCCCTGCGTCGTGAGATTGCAGCCTATCGCGAACACAACGACTTGCAGACCGTTCTGGGTGGGATCGGCTACATTATCGGTCTGTTCGGCATCGGCTTTTATGTCTCTGCACGCCGGAAAATGGCCGCCTGATGGCCCATGCTCTGGAACCCCAGGCAAAGACGCTGGCCGAGGTTGATGCCAGCGCACCCTTTGGGGTGATCGGAGAGTTGGATCCTCGGATGCGGATCGTGATGACGTGCTTTTTTGCTGTTGTTACGGTTTCGCTATCCAGCATTCCAGCTTTGGCTACGGCTCTGGCGGTCGCTATCGGGTTGCTTTTGATGTCTCGCCTACCAGTGCGCCGCACGCTCAAACGCATGGCCATGATGGACAGCTTTATCATCTTCATGTTGATACTTTTGCCTTTTTCCATGCCCGGTGACGCGATATTCACCCTGTTCGGATTTCCGGCCAGTTGGCAGGGGCTGTGGAAA
>NZ_JBXWSB010000144.1:0-9755 GCF_059613205.1 Ruegeria sp. BHSB064 | reverse complement strand
TGGCGAGACCGAATTCCGCCAGATCGCCGACTGGATCATCGAAGTGGTCGACGGCCTGGCCGCCAACGGCGAAGACGGCAACGGCGCTGTCGAAGCCAAGGTCAAAGCCGAGGTCGCAGAGCTCTGCGCACGATTCCCGATCTATCCGAACTTGTAAGGCCAAGGACCCAACACATGAGTTTTCATACTATTGAACAAGCCCCAGCCCGTCTGAACCGCAGCGAGCTTGCCGTGCCCGGCAGCCAGCCTGGAATGTTTGAAAAGGCGGCAAAATCGGATGTGGACGTCATCTTCCTGGATCTGGAAGATGCCGTTGCACCGGACGAAAAGGAACAAGCCCGTAAGAACATCATTCAGGCGCTGAATGACATCGATTGGGGCAACAAGACCATGTCGGTGCGCATCAACGGGTTGGACACCCATTACATGTACCGCGACGTGGTGGATGTCGTTGAACAGGCTGGTGCTCGGCTGGATCTGATCATGATCCCCAAGGTCGGCACTGCTGCTGACGTCTATGCCGTTGATATGCTGGTCACGCAAATCGAAGACGCCAAAGGGTACGACAAGCGGATTGGGTTCGAACACATCATCGAAACCGCGCTAGGCATGCAAAACGTAAGCGAGATTGCTGCTGCCTCGAAGCGCAACGAAAGCCTTCACTTTGGTGTTGCCGATTATGCGGCGTCGACACGTGCTCGCACGACCATTATCGGCGGTGTGAACCCCGATTATTCGGTGCTGACAGATGCGGATGCTGATGGAGGCCGCCTGACACATTGGGGTGACATGTGGCACTATGCGCTTGCGCGTATGGTTGTCGCTGCCCGCGCCAACGGCCTGCGCCCAATCGACGGACCATTCGGTGATTTCCAGGACCCTGACGGTTATAAAGCTGCCGCCAAACGCGCCGCTGTTTTGGGCTGCGAGGGGAAATGGGCCATTCACCCCAGCCAGATTGCCTTGGCAAACGAGGTCATGTCGCCGTCCGACGCCGAAGTGACGAAGGCTCAGCGTATTCTTGTCGCCATGGCCGAGGCGGAAGCGGATGGGAAGGGAGCCGTATCTTTGGACGGCCGGTTGATCGACTATGCCTCGATCCGCCAAGCGGAAGTGTTGGTTGAAAAAGCGAGCCAGATTGCCGCTGCGTAAATGAAGTGACAGGGCAAAGACCAAATCAAATGCGCACGCGCGATCTTGGTCTTTGCCTCCCACCGATACCGGAAACGCGTGTGGCCCTAACCTGTGTCCTGATCTCTTACAGGAATGCCCAAACCGACTTTCTTTCGCCCCATCACAACAGAGGTACGAAACCGGCGGACGTTTGAATTGTCGAAGAACAGCCTTTTGGTAAGCTCTTCGAAATCATCCATATCGCGTGCAGTACAGATCAGGCAGAAGTCCGCATCACCTGTGATGTAATAGCACTGCTGAACCATGGGATCGGACTGTGCCTGGCGCGAGAAGGAGTCGATCTGATCCTGGCGTTCGCGTTCCAATTCGACCATGACAATGAAGCTCATCGCAACGCCCACCTTCTTGGGGTCAACTATTGCGACTTCAGATTGAATGGCACCAGAGGTTCTGAGCGCTTTGAGCCGCCGTTGCACTGATGCGACCGACAAGCCTGTTTCTGATGCAAGGGCTTCCAGCCCCATTTTTGCGTCAATTTGCATCAGTCGCAGCAAGTGGCGGTCGAAGTGATCGAGTTTCACAATATGCTACCCTTGATAGAGAAATTTTCCCGTAATGTTGTCAATATTGACCATAATTGATCAAGGCTAGCGCGTACAACATAGTGCATGGAACACACAACGATACTCGATGCAGAAAAACCGCTGGCGCTGCTGGCGGAATGCCCCGTTTACAGACAAAGCCCGTTGGAGACGCGCAGTTTCCGGGGGCGATCTATCCTCATCAAGGATGAAACCGACAGGATGGGCCTGGGTGCGTTCAAAGCTTTGGGCGGTGTTTACGCTGTTGCCAAGCTGATCGAAGCGCGTGTTAGTCGATCTTTGAAGCCCAGCGACTTTCTGAACGACACGGTAAAGGACGCGGCAGGATCGATGACTTTTGTGTGTGCCAGTGCAGGTAATCACGGCATGGCTGTGGCGGCTGGAGCGCGCCTCTTTGGTGCAGCGGCGCGCATCCATCTTGCCGAAACAGTCCCCGAAGAATTTGCCGTTCGTCTCCGGGCGAAAGGCGCAGCTGTTGTTCGATCCGGGGATGACTATGAGGCAAGCGTCGCCGCAGCCATCGCCGACGCCGAGGCAACCGGTGCCATTCACCTCGCCGATGGGTCGTGGCCGGGATACACCGAGCCTCCACGATTGGTGATGGAGGGTTATACCGTCATTGCCGAAGAAATGCGTAAGGCATTGTCGGAGACGGCTAAGTGGCCAAGCCATGTGTATTTGCAGGCGGGTGTCGGCGGGCTGGCCGCCGGCATTGCCTATATGATCCGGTCGAACTGGCCGGTGCAGCCAAAGATTACAGTTGTCGAACCAGATGCCGCACCCTGTCTTGGGGAAAGCGTCCGAGCCGGAGAAATCATCACAGTTGAAGGGCCGGTTTCCAACATGGGGCGGCTGGATTGCAAAACACCATCCATGCTGGCCTTGAATATCTTGAAACGCTGTGCAGACGACTGGGTTACAATCAGTGATCAACAGGCTCAGGACGCTGTAAGCAGCGCCTTCGATTTGGGTTTCTCGACCACGCCCTCCGGAGCAGCCGGGCTTGCCGCCTGCCTTGAGGGTGACGATGATTTGCCGTTGGTCATCTTGTCCGAAGGGGGCGTTTCTGATGCTTGATCTTGTTGCGTTTCGTCGTGATCTTCATGCCCATCCGGAAACCGGGTTTGACCTTGACCGGACCCCCAAATTGATAGCGACCGCGTTAGAGCGCGCCGGGCTTGAGGTCACCCGAGGTGTGGGTCGAACCGGAATAGTTGCCACCTTGCGCCGTGGTCCTGATGAGACCGCTATCGGGTTTCGCGCCGATATGGACGCGCTGCCAATTCACGAGATGACCAACTTGCCTTACCGATCAAAAACAGCGGGCAAGTTCCACGGCTGCGGTCATGACGGGCATAGCACAATGCTGCTTGGTGCTGCCTTGGCGCTTGCCGCAGACACATCGCTGGATCGGACCGTTCACTTCATTTTCCAACCGGATGAAGAGAACGGAAATGGGGCCGCAGCGATGATCGCTGACGGTCTGTTCGAACGATTTCCAATGTCTGCCATTTATGGGCTTCACAACATGCCGGGAATGGAATTGGGCCACTTCGCCACCCAGGCGGGGCCTTTCTGCGCGTTCGAGGACAATTTTGAAATCCGCATTCAGGGGCAGGGTGGTCATGCTTCCATGCCAGAGAAGGGCATTGATCCGATCGTGACCGGGGCGGCGATTGTCATGCAATTGCAATCTATCGTTTCGCGGTCCCTACCGCCCCGGGAACATGGCGTGGTTTCAATTACAGAGTTCCTGACAGACGGTGCACGCAACATCCTGCCCAGCAATGTCACCATACGCGGGGATTGCAGGGGGTTTTCCAAAGATGTGTCGGATTGCATCGAGCGCAGAATGCGCGCCATTGTTGACGGCGTTAGTGCGGCGCAAGGGGCGGTGTCAGAGGTCGATTACTCCACATCGTTTCGTCCTTTGATAAACGACGACAGAGCCACTGATGCGATCTCGGACGCTGCTGGCAAAGTTGGCACGCTTGATGCCGAATTTGGTCGGGTGGGCTTCTCGGAGGATTTTGCCGAGTTTCTCATGCATCGCCCGGGCGCGTTTATCCTTATGGGAAACGGGTTGGATGGGAACAATGCAATGCCGCTTCACAACCCGTCCTATGATTTTAACGATGAAGCGATCAGATACGGAATTGCGTTCTGGACCAGCCTTGCGCAGCGCGGTTTTTGAGTTTGACGCTCTGGGGATCCTTTTTCATAAAAGAAAAAGGGTCCCGACTGTTTGCAAGGACCCTTTAACTGAAGCGAAGGATATCGTGACGCGAGCTTAGTCCAGCAGGCCGCGTTCGGTCAGCACCTTACGTGCGACGCGGAAACATTCCAGAGACTGCGGGACACCGCAATAAATACCGATCACGTGAATGATCGAGCGGATTTCTTCTTTGGTCACGCCGTTGTTCAGAGCACCGTTGCAGTGAATTTCCCATTCATGCATCTTGCCAAGCGCGCCGATCATGGTGAGGTTCAGCATGGACCGTGTCTTGTGGTCAATCGTATCGTCGCCCCAGCCAAAACCCCAGCACCATGCGGTCATGGCCTCTTGGAACGGGCGGGTGAAATCGTCAGCGGCTGCAAGGTTCTTTTCGACATATTCGGCGCCCAGCGTGGATTTGCGCTGTTTCAGACCGTGTTCGAACAGGTTGTCGTCCATTTCTTTCTCCATTGGTGAACGGGCCGGCCTATACTATGACCGGCCCGGATTGGTTTGACTATTCTGCCGGGGTCGCTTCGGTTTCTACATCGTCAAAGACCGGCAGGCCCATCTTTTCGCGCTGACTATCCCGCCAGATTGCTTTGAGGACCGAAACGCCCATCAGAACCATGACCAGGCTGAATGGCAGCGCGCCGATGATCATGGCTGTCTGGATCGCCCCGAGGCCGCCAATCATCAGCAATGCGCCCACGACCAGCGCCAAAGCAGCGCCCCAGAACAGGATGTGCGGCCGCGCTTTAGGTCCTTCATCGCCGGCGGCATTGATGGTGTTGATGATCAGCACGGCTGAGTCAGCCGAGGTCACCAGGTATGTGAGCAACAGCACCACGACCATGATCGCAAACACCCAGGCCAGGGTTTCGCTGAGCATGACCGAAAGGGTTGCGAAAAGCTGGTCTGAAAGGCCGGTTCCAATGATCGCATTGTCCGCGACGCCCGAAAGCTCGAGCTCGATCGCTGTACCGCCAACCAGGGCAAACCAGACAAAGCACATGACGGACGGGACGATTGCCGCGCCAAGTACATATTCGCGAATGGTTCGGCCCTTGGAAATGCGGGCCAGAAAGACGCCGACAAAGGGTGCAAAAGCAATCCACCATGCCCAGTAGAATACAGTCCAGCCACCCTGCCAACCGGCCAATTGACTTGCGACCGAACCATCCACTCCATCGCTGTTCCAGACGGTGAACAAGAGCGCCGGTGTTGCCATCAGGTAGTCGTAGATGCCGACAAACAGCGCCTGCAAGCCAAAGAAAGTCGAGCCGAAGAACAAGAAGAAGGCAAGCAATGCAAAGCTGAGCGCCATGTTGATGTTCGAGAGCCATTTGATGCCTTTCCCGACACCGGACAACGCCGACAGAGTAGATGCGCCGATGATGACCAACAGCGCGACTGCGATTGCCGCTTTGGTTGGATCGCCCGCGTCGGTCAGAAGCCAGTCCCCGACACCAATCCGATGCAAGCCAGCAATAAACTGGTTGACGCCAAAGCCAAGCGTCTGCGCAACACCCAGAACGGTGGCGACAACGGCGACCACGTCGATGACGTGACCCAACGGGCCGGACAGCGATTTTCCGAAAATCGGTGTCAGCGCCGATCGGATAGTCAGCGGCAGGCCACGGCGGAACGAAAAGTAAGCCAGCGCAAGGCCAACGATGGCATAGCTGGCCCACGCGTGCAGGCCCCAATGTGAGAACGACCATTTATAGGCCGAACGCACGGCCTCTTCGGTGGATCCTTCTGCAAAGCCTTGGATGATGTCTGGATTGGTTTGGAAGTGGTAGATCGGCTCACCGGTTGCATATGTCAGCATCCCGATACCGATCCCTGCCCCGAACATCATCGAAAACCATGAAAAACGCGAGAATTCAGGTTTGTCTTCCGGGCGGCCAAGCTTCATGCGTCCAGACACCGGCAGGATCGCAAGAACGATGCAGGTCAGGAAGAAGAAGGCCATCACATAGACGTACCAGAAGTTGAACGACGCCAGGATCAACGAGTTCAATCCAGACAGAACCGAAGCGGCATTGTCAGGAAAGGCCACGGCCCAGATGACGAGCGCACCAATCAGAAGCTTGGCCGTGATGGTCACGTCTTTTGTGAAGCCGCGGTAGAACCCGCTGTCGGCGGTTTTGATGGGTAGTTCGGTAATTGGTGGTTTTATTGGCATGAGGTGTCCTCCCTATTGTTTTTGCGTTGGTGGATTAGCTGCGCAGCCGAATAGCCACGTTCTTGGTCTGGACGTAATTCCACAGCGCTTCGCGCCCCTTCTCCCGCCCATAGCCGGATTTCCCGTATCCACCGAATGGCGTTTCAACGCCGCCGGCGTACCATTCGTTGACAAAGACCTGACCAGCGCGGATCTGCCGCGCGGCCTGCGTCGCGCGGTCGATATCGCGGGTGAAAACGCCGCCAACAAGCCCGTAGGGAGTGCCGTTCGCGATCTCGATTGCTTGTGCGTCGTCACGGAACTTCAGAACAGACAGAACCGGTGCGAAAGCTTCTTCATTCGCGATGTTCATGTCAGGGGTGATGTTGGTCAGGATGGTTGGTTCCAGATATGCGCCGGGGATATTCATCTTGCGCCCACCTGTGGCTGCGGTCGCCCCAGCCGCAATCGCGTCGGAAACCATACCAGCCGCGCGATCACGTTGCGCTTCACTGACCATCGGACCCATGTTCGGACCAAATTCACCCCGTTCGATACCCGGACCGACGGACAGGTTGCTTGCCACGTTCGAGATGCGTTCGATCAGTTCGTCATGGCGGCTTTCATGCACGATCACGCGGCTCATTGCTGAACACACCTGACCGGCGTTGAAAAAGATCCCCCAGCGTACGTCGTTTTCGAAGGCTTCCAGATCCGCGTCATCATGTACGATGGCTGCAGATTTTCCGCCAAGCTCCAGGACGCAGGGCACAACATTGCGCGCGGCGGCGCTGGCGATTGCGATGCCGGTTGGCACCGAGCCTGTAAAGACGATCTGATTGACATGCGGATGCGCCGAAAGCGCGGCACCTGCCTCGTGACCCAGGCCGCAGAGGATGTTGACAGCGCCTTTCGGCAAGCCAACGGCCTCGGCAGCATGCGCAAACCAGGCATTGGTCAAAGGTGTCAATTCAGGGGTTTTGATGACAACGGTATTGCCCGTGGCCAAAGCCGCCGACAAGGACCGGGCAGTCATCTCGACAGGATAGTTCCATGGGATGATTTGTGCGGACACACCGAACGGCTCATACGTGGTGAAATCGAAGTAGCTCGCTCCAAGCGGAATGGACCGGCCTTCGACAGTTTCAGCCTGATTGCCGTAGTATTCGAAATAGCGCGCCGCACCTTCGATTTCGACGCGCGCTTCCCAGAGCGGTTTTCCCTGTTCAAGGGTCAGAACGCGAGCAATCTCGTCAATGTTGTCCAGCAGGTAGCGGCCCATCGCCTGTACCATTCGGCCACGTTCCACAGGACGTAAATCGCTGAGCGCACCTGACAGATGCACGCGGCGGGCCGCCATGACCGCACGATCCACGTCACCGGCATCGGCCAGCGCCTGTTCAGCTAGTTTTTCGCCAGTTCCCGGGTTGAACACATCGATCCGACCTGCGCCACCATCGATCCAGGTGCCGTCCACATAATTCTGCCAATACGGCTTAACGTCTTGCATTTCGCGCATCTCCAAAGCGTCGGAGGGCAATGAATTACCCTCCGACGCACATGTTGTTTTGAGTTTGTCTGGTTTTATTCCACGGCTTCACGCATCCATTGCTGGAGCTTGGCGATGGAATGTTCGCTCATGACACCGCAGCTTGGGTCCAGAACCAGCGGGCCGGGAACATACCCTTTGGATTTCAGTCCGCGGTGAACGGATTCAACAAGGCGGATGTCTTCCTCGACCGTGGTTTGGCGGTCCTGTACGGCGAGGCCCCGGATCACGTCGCTTTCATGACCGCCTTCGGTATACCAGCCGCGCCAGACGGTACAGGTGTCCACGGTATTGGCGCGCCAGTGATAGGTGTTCAGCACGTTGCCCGGATAGCACTGGAACGAGAACATGGGCCACAGGAACCACGACTGATAGTCGCCTGCATGCTTGTTGCTGTCCAGATCGATCGGATAGGTCATCTTATCCAATGCCTGGCATTCGGTGGTGTGACGCAGCACATAGCCACCGTCTGCATCCGGTTGAATGTCATAGGTTTCAGGCTTGATCACCCCTTCGGCGAAGGTGGGGTGGTTCGAGGGGCAGTGGTAGCATTCGGAATAGTTCTCGATAGAAACTTTCCAGTTGCAGTTTTCCGGAATCTCGACCCATTCAAGCGGTGCCAGGTCATTGATGTTTGGCACGTATTCCGAAATCTCCTCGCGCACGCCCGGATACCATTCGTCCATGGGCGCGGCATCTTTGTCGAGGTTGACGAAGATAAAGCCCAGGAAGTCCTCGGTACGTACCTCGGTCAGGCAAATCTTTTCGCGCTGGAACCCGGGAACGTTTTTGACGTTGGGCCCCGCACGCAAACCGCCGGTCAGCTCATAGGACCATTGGTGGTAGGGGCAAACGACAACCCGCGTGTTGCCGGTGCCAGTGACCATCTCGTGGGCGCGGTGCTGGCAAACGTTATAGAAAGTGCGGATGACGTTGTCGCGGCCACGTATGGCAAACAGGTTCTGTCCAGCTATTTCAAACGCGAAATAGTCGCCGACATTGGGGATGTCATTGGCGTGCCCTGCATATTGCCAGGTCCGCATCAGAAGACCATTCATCTCTTTTTCAAAGATCTCAGGGTCGGTGTAATAGCTGGCGTCCAGCGAATGGGTCAGCGGGGCATTCATGTGTGTTCCTCCTGGTAAAGGCCAAGCTGATGACGGCGTATGTGAAACTTTTCGACCCGCTCGACGATCTCATCGCTGGACACTGCTATAACAAAGCTGAGCAGTGTTTCTAACAGAGCAATTGTAGACACGGAGGAAGGGAAGAATTGAGGGGTATCTACTGACACAACAAAACTATGATGTGCAGACAAGATTATTGGACTGGCCGGCGAGTCGGAGATTCCAATGACGGTTACTCCTTGCTTTATCGCGGTCTGCACTGCTTCGACGACTTCAGTGCGATAGGGGTGGCACGTAATGGCAATCAGGACATCCTGCTCGTCCGCCCATGCCAAATCATCAATCGCCGTTGATCCGGGCCGTGGAATCGCGTGGAAATCGGTCATACCGGTACGGGCCAGATACGTGAAGTTGGACGCGTTCGAATTGTTTATTCCGACGCCCAGAGTATAGATGGATCGCGCCGACCAAATAGTTTCCGCAGCAGATTGTAGCCGACTGGCATCAATGTCCGCAAAGGTCTCTTCGATGTTTCGAATGGCTGAACCCAGCAAGTCTGCATAAAGCCCGCCCAAGTCGCCAGAGCGACTGATTCCCTGCAGCCAACGTGCGCGGTCGGGGAAGGAGACTTCGCTGCGGCGAATCTCATCTCGAAAAGGTTCCCGAAAGTCTCCGTAGCCCTCAAAGCCGATTTGTCTGGCCATTCGTACGACGGTGTTCGGTTTGACACTGGCGGCCTCGGCTATCTCGCGCACAGTGGAAACGCCAACTTCTCTGGGGTTTTCCAGAACATACCGTGCGGCTTTCTGTGCTTCAGGGGTCAACAGCGACAATTCTTGTGACAGGCGTCCCAGAACCTCGCTTGAAACATCTGTACCATTCATTGTGAGTCTCGGTATGTACATTTGTGCCGTTAGACGTTGACACTGGTACATATGTGGCAATAGGAAGTCCACAG
>NZ_JBXWSB010000143.1:0-9878 GCF_059613205.1 Ruegeria sp. BHSB064 | reverse complement strand
CGAAGGGCTGCCATTCATACACTTCAATCACAGGGTTGCCCTCTAGCTGATCGGCGCAGAGCGTGTGATTGACCGTTTGCGACTTGATCATCGCGGGGTGTTTGTCATCAATACCGGGCATTTCGTCTTTGAAGTAGACATTGTGTTTGCGCGCATGCCGGAACGAAGCCGTGTCCATAGCGGGTTTCGCCGCATCGGCCGCCTGCTGCGCAACCCCGGGTTTGAAAAACCCCGGCAGATTGAACATGCCATCAGAAGCCAGATCTGCCCGGCACTTTTCTACTAACTTCGCGTATTCTGGACTGTCGGGTCGATCCAGCGGGTAAGTTTCAAGATCAAGCAGATGATTCATGGCGTCCTCCTTTACAGCATTGAAATTCAATCTATGACAATGACAACCAGAAAAATTATTGGGTATCATAAGATTTACTATGAGCTATAGTCACTCTCTTCCGCCTCTGACAGCGTTACGGGCCTTCGAAGCCGCCGCACGATGCGGCAGCTTCGTGTTGGCCGGAAAAGAACTGGGCGTCAGTTCCGCTGCCGTCAGTTTGCAGATCAAAACGCTCGAGGATCATCTGGGCAAAAGACTGTTTGTCCGAAAAGGCAACCGTATTTCACTGACGGATGCAGGTGAAATGATGTATCCCAAACTCGCCCGCGCTTTTGAGGAAATATCCGACGCGGCCCGGGTTGTGCACAACGCGACACGCACCCGACAATTGGTGATCAGCGTGTTACCGGCATTGGCAGAGCTTTGGTTTCTACCCAAGGCCGTCACATTTGCCGAAGAAACCGGAATCCCGCTGGATATCCGCGTGCAAGAAGACCCAATCGATTTTGAACGTGAAGCCATCGACATTCGCCTGACCTATGGCTCGACACTCTATCCGGGTTACCGGGAAGCACGCTTGTTTTCGGATGTTGCGATACCGGTCTGCGCCCCATCGTTCCTAGGTGCGTATCCGAATTTGGATCAAGCACTATCGATTATCCCCGATAGCAGATTCATTCACAACAAATGGGGGCCGAGTTACTCAAGCGAACCACTCTGGTCGGATTGGAGACAGCAAGCCGGATCTGACGCGACGCAGTTTTCCCATGCAGGTTTAACGATCAACGATCTGACGCTTGCCATCTCCGCCGCGAAAAGAGGAGCCGGTGTCGCCCTGGTTCCATCCGTTTTGGCAAAAACCGATCTCGAATCAGGATCGCTCGTGGCGCCTTCGCGGCATGCACTGAAAATGAAAAAAGACTACGTTTGCGTAATTCCGCATGCTCGATCCGAAACCACTGCCATCCGCCAATTCAGCGCACATTTGGATCTGGCTTGGGCATAAGGCGGCGACCGCGGGTATCAGCGTTGGATGCCGCACCGCTGGGCCCCGCCTGAGGCTACCGCCGAGGTGGTTTTTTCTTCGGGGAAGTCTGCAAATTCTACATAAAATACAGCCAGTTTTGAAACCTGCAGGACCTGATCCAGCAGGTCCATTTCTACTTTCCCTTGGCGTTGATAGTCGCCGACCGCAAAGGCAAGGGTCGACCCGTGACTTTGGGCCAAGAACTTTCGAGGCTAAGACTAGTGAGGTTTAGTTCAATAATTCTTCCTCGAACGGATAACTGGAAAGCAGCTCATAGCCGTCGTCGGTTATGAGGACCTGTTCTTCCAGCTTGACGCCATCTCGTTCACCCTCGGCACCTACGTAGCTTTCAACCGTCAGCACCATGCCAGCCTCCACCACACCATCATAAGGGTTAAGCCCCATGTGATAAGGGATGATCTTCGGGTATTCGTCGCACATACCCACCCCGTGATAGATGCAGGGATAGGCCTGCTTTTGAAACGCTTCGGGGATTTCGAAAGACTGCCTCTGCAATTCGTGAAAGGTTATCCCGGGGCGCAAGAGCGCCATATTGTGCTGCACTTCGTCATAGGCAATCTGATAGATTTCCTTTTGCCGAGCGGTGGGCTTGGCAGGACCGCAATGGAACGTGCGTGAGACGTCACAGAAATAACCCATGGGACCCACCATATCGGTGTCAAATCCAACCAGATCACCGGATTCAATCACCCGCTGGGTCGCCTCTTGCAGCCAAGGGTTGGTGCGCGGGCCCGAGCACAGCATCCTCCCATCATGCCACCCGCCCTGATTTGCCAGGTTGGTGTAATTCAAAATGCCCCACAGCTGAGTTTCGGTCACTCCGGGGCGCAAGGCCTCCTTCATCTTCGCCATACCCAGTTCTGCCACGGCCACCGACCACTTGATGCATTCGATCTCATCCGGGGATTTGATCAACCGCGCAGTCTCGGTCAGCGTCACACCGTCAACAACCTCGAGACCGCGTTGCAGACAAGCCTGGGTGACAGACGGGTTCACATATTCAATTGCAACGCGCCGACTGTCCGTGCCGATTTCTTCGAGGTAACCGTGCAAACGGTCGGCCAGTCGGCGTGCGTTGTCCACCAGGTTGGGGCCAGCATCAAAAAACGCCATAAAATCTGCAGGTTCCTCACGGTCTATCAGAGGGCTGTTGCCATAGCCTCCGAAGACAATGGTCGGACCGTCTTGTGCCATGAAGAGATAGGTCGTGGGGACCCGCGATTGATAAAGCTGATAAGAATCGTAGTTTACAGCGTATTGCAAACTCAGCGGATTCACGATCACCAGTGCCGCCACATCTTGAAGCTTCATCTGCTCCCGAATCCGACCTGTTCGGTACTCCAGAAGCCGCCCCATATCGATGTCTGGCAGATCGCGGAAACGGCGTAAGTCACTCCAGTTGTCATCCAGGATCATAGTGTCCGGGCGTTGGGGCGCTGTATTTGGCATAAAATGGGATCTCGTTTGGTGAAGAACACTGCGCCGGCAGAATTGGCAAAGCATTTTCAAAAAACTATCAATTCTGCGCCAAGCTTTTGTCGCCACTGAACATGAATTGGAAGAAACCGGAAAGTGGCCCCTGGTATCGGCGTCGCGGCAGTGGCCCCCATGTTTGTTTTCGAGGTTCTCCAGTGGACTCTGCCGAGAGATTTATCTGACCCAAAAATTCGCGTCCGACCACCGGACCGCCGCAGGTTTTGGAACTACTCAAGAACCCTTGTTCCAAGTGGTATATGGTCGAAGACACGCGGGTCGAGGCGATGCATTTTGTAGCTTGCTGACCCCTCAGCCCGAACAGATTATCCTCGACCCGTTTGCGTAAACCTGTTTCCAGCTTATGATCGCATAGGATTTCCTGAGACCCGTCGGCCAAAACGGATCTTCGCGCACAAGCCGCTCTACGTCTTCTTTTGATCCCGACTCAACAATCCATAAACCGTCGCACCCTTTTCCTTCTGAATCGGACAAAGGGCCAGCGCCTTCAATCTTATTTGAGTTCCGCTCAAGGAAATCGAGGTGCTTCGACATATGTTTGTATCGGATGTCCGGATCGGCATCTGGTGCATCTTCGAAAAGTATGATGAACTTCATTTTCTGACCTCCGTAAATTCACGTGAGAACAGATTTAGATCATCAATACTGCAGTTTGAATCAACGAAACTGTTGAGATAGTCTGCAAAAATGCAGGGTCATGATTGGAACGATCTTAAATTCCTTCTGGCGCTCCACCGCGAGGGAAAGCTAACTCAGGCAGGTCGCTCACTTGGCGTTAGTGAGACAACAGTCGCCCGGAGGATCAAGGCGCTGGAGCGGTCTTTGGATTGCACCTTGTTTTTGCGCAGTGCCGATGGACGGTACGAACCCACTGACGCTGCTCTGCAAATCCTGACGCATGTAGAAACAATTGAAGCGAAGAATGCTGCAATCACGGGCATATCTGGTGAGAGCGCACATCGCGTCAAGGGCGTTATCCGCATAAGCTCAGTACCGATTATCGTGAACCGTTTCCTCGTTCCAGGCTTCGCTGCCCTGGCGCGTTTGCATCCGAGCCTGACTGTCGAGCTGATCCCATCATCAAATAATCTGGACTTGTCTAAGCGAGAGGCCGACCTGGCGATACGCTTTGCGCGCCCATCAGGCGGCGGTCTACGAACCAAGGCGCAAAAATTGAGCGAGTTGTCCTTTGCGGCTTACGCGACAAGTTCTTTGTCGCCAGATCAAATAAAAGACTTGAAGTGGATCACCTACGATGAGGCGCATCAGACCTTACCCCAGGCAGCTTGGCTGGAAAACGTGGCGAGGTCTCCCGAATTGCGGGCCAATCTAAGAGTCGCAGATATTGAAACGGGTATGCAGGCCGTTGCGAAGGGGATCGGTAAAACGCTTTTGCCGCGCGCTATCGCATCCGACGATCCGCGGTTTCAAGAAGTTGAGGTGGAAAGTGTAACAGGATTTCCGACCAGGGAAGTTTGGTTGCTGTCACATGTGGATCAAGCATCAAGATTATCAGTTACCGTAGCGAAAGACTGGCTGAGCAGTCTGGACTGGGGTTAGGGCCGGAGACAAAAGCAAGCTTTCATCATGAATTTGGCATTGGCCCTTAAGGACCGATACGTGCCATGAATTAGCAGGCAACGATTCCTCGATACACCCAGTCCAAGCACGCTCGGCACAGAAACGGCGTCAGGTTTTCACCAGATCTCTCTCCGGTTGCGGCCTACTGCACAGCAGGATCAAAAGAAGAAAAGACAGATTTAACAGGACATTGAACGGAGCACCAACAAGTACGGATCCGGCGCTGTCTGCACAAAACCATGTCCATGCTGCCGCCCTTGCGACCTTCGCAGCTGCGACGGATGACAACGGCGCAACATATGACCCCAACGCCCATTGCATAGCACCCAACCCTGCGGTCAATCCGCCGACGATAGCCAGCAAAAGTGGCGATGGTACCGCCATGCCTGATGGAACAGAGTGGATCGGCCAGTAAGCCAGCTTCAGAAAAAGATGCGCCGGAAATTGAAATGCTGGCACAGCTGAAAACACAAAGAGAATTCCTGTGACCACCAGTATTCCGCCAGAAAAGCGCATCGCTGATTGTTGCCGTGTCATGATGTCCTCCTTTGAACCATGCCGGTCATGGGACATAAGTTGAACACAAAGCAATTACGTCACAGGTAAGTGATTTCTGCTCGGACGGTTGCTAAGCTCGGGGCATGACCCCGTATCCCGGTTTGCTGAAAGAATGGCGGAAACGTCGAAGAATGAGCCAGCTTGATCTGGCAATCGAAGCTGATGTCAGTGCACGCCATATATCCTTTCTGGAAACCGGGCGGTCCCGGCCCAGCCCGGATATGATACTTCACCTGTCTGAGGTTCTGAATATTCCGGTCGAAACCCGAAATCAGATGATGCGCGCAGAAGGTTTCGCCGCTCGCTTTGCCACGACACAGCTTGACGACACTGCAATGGCCCCGATCCGCAGCGCTGTTGAATGGACACTGAAAAGGCACGAACCCTATCCGGGAATGGTGTTGGATCGGGTCTGGAAGCTTGTACAACTCAACAGGCCCGCAGCGAAACTGTTTGCTCCTCTGGGTTTAGACATCGGGCAAAGTCTTCTTTCACTTTTGACGAGTCCGCAGATGAAAGCACTGGTCGAGAACTGGCCCGAAGTGGCGCATCACACGATGCTTCGGCTGCGATCGGAAAGCGCCAACGCCGGAGGAATACCCGAACTGGACGCGGCCGCACAGGCGCTTGCGCCCCAGGCGCGATCCTCCAGCGACATTAGTGTGGGGCCGACAGTTCCTGCGGTTTACCGCTTTGGGGAACACCGGGTTTCAATGTTTGGCACAATTGCTCAATTCAGCACGGTTACAGACGTCACACTTGACGACCTGAAGATAGAGCTTTTCTTCCCGTCTGACGAACGCAGCGCTGCTTTTTTTGAAGCTCTTTCCGAACCGTGACATAGCGGAGATCAGCGCGCCCGGAAACAGGACTTCAACCATCTGGACGCGGTTCAACTTATCCCATAGAACCAAATGCAACGCACTGTCCGGAAAGGGACCAAATTCATGATTCTTCCGTCGCAGGGTTGAACGGCCCTCGATCATCCAGAGCAGAACGCTCTATCGCGCGACATTGAGGCCGGGCCGAACCCGGTGTTTGAATCATGACAGACCAAATCCTTATTTCCCAGGCGCCGACACGCGCCGAGTTGTTACCGCTGATCAAACTGGCCGTCCCTTTGATGGTGGGTCTAGCCGCAGCGCTTTTAATCGGTGTGGTCGATACCGCAATGATTTCACCGCTCGGAACAGTGCCTTTGGCCGCAGCTGGGGTAACCACTGCCGTTCTGATCATTCTGATCTCTGCCCTTTGGGGCATAGTTACAGCGCTTTCAGTTCAGATTAGTCAGGCAGAGGGGGCCCGGGACCCTAAAAAGGTCGCTCTCGCATTGCGTGGCGGGCTTTTGCTTTGCTTGCTGGGCGGTGGTCTTGCGGCCCTTCTCATGATGGCTCTGTACCCTCTTTTGGGTCTGTTGGGCCAACCAACGGAAGTTCTTGCGATCCTTTTACCCTATTGGATGTCAATGGCGGTCTGGATTATCCCATTCAATTTGTTCTTTGGCCTGAAGGCGCTTTTTGATGCGGTGGGTCGGCCATGGACGGCAGTGGGTCTGTCCTACCTTGGCGTTTTAATCAACGTGCCCGCCAATTACACCCTTATCCACATTCTGGACCTCGGGATTCTGGGCGCAGGTTTGGCCAGTATCCTGTCACAATGTGCGTCGCTGATTGCCGCTCTCGTTGTTCTGAAACGCGCCCCGGGATTGGCGGCGTTTCGTCAACGGGTACAGGTTGTCTGGACCGACGTTTGGGCGCAGGCCAAAGACGCCCTGCCGCTTTGTCTTGGTTATGCTGGCGAGGGTGGAGCATACGCTGTGGTCGGCCTGATGATGGGGTGGCTTGGCGCAGAAGCCCTTGCTGCACATCAGATTGTCAACGCGCTGGCAGGATTGGCATACATGATCCCGCTTGGAATGGCCGGCGCGGCGTCCATCCGTGTGGGCCTTGCAGTCGGCGCAGGCGACACCTCGCGGTTGAGACCAATCCTGAAAGCATCGTTTGTCATGGTGACCCTCTGGCAGGCGATTGCAGCAATCGTGTTCATTACCGCTGGCCGAATGATGGCGGAATCTATGTCCAACGATCCTGCCGTAATCGAGCTCGCTGTAACTCTGTTCTTTATCGTCGCGCTGTTGCAGGTTGCGGATGGCGTTCAGGGCACGGCACTTGGCGCATTACGTGGAATGTCAGACATGAACTTGCCCACAGTCATCACACTGACCGCATACTGGCCCCTGGCCCTGCCGGCAAGCTATGCGCTTGGCTTCGTCTTTGACTATGGTGCCATGGGTGTTTGGATAGGGTATACGATCGGTTTGATCGTCGCGGCGGTTGCATTGCCCATTCGATTTTGGTCGTTGACCAAAGCGTATGAGCGATAATTCCAAACCCGCAGCGCTGAGACAGTTCAGGCTCAGCGCGGCGACCCGCCGATTTCCGTAGAGATTTCGCGCGCTGCCGTGAGGACCATTTCCCCGAAATGGGCGGCGTTGGCTTTGTTGATCCTTGCAGTCGGGCCTGAGACGGAAATCCCTGCACAAGGAACACCGAACTGGTTCATGATCGCGGCGCCTGTGCATGACATGCCCTCATAGCGCTCTTCATCATCGAAGGACCAGCCGCGTTGTCGGACCAGCGTCAGGTCTTCCAATAACGATGTCGTTGATCGGTGTGTGCGATCTGTAAAGGTTTCGAACGTGACATCTGACAGCAGGGTTTCAACCGCATTCGCGCTCATTTCGGCTAACAAGGCTTTGCCCGTACCGGACGCGTACATGGGCGTCCGCGCGCCGGGTGGAAAGAACGCGCGAATTGGGTTTCCCGTTTCGATCTGACTGACAAAAACAACGTGGCTGCCATCGGGCATGGCCATGTTTGCGGTCTCACCGGTCTCTCGCATGAGCCTGCGCAGGATGGGTCGGCCAATCTCAACCACACTGTTGCGGTTGAGGTAGGAGGCCCCTGTTCGATATGCCTCGATCCCAACCATCCATTCCTGGCGTTGTTCGTCGAAAGTGACATAGCCACGATTGGACAAGGTCGTCAGTATGCGATGCGTCGTCGCCGTTGGAACGCCTGTTTCCCGGCTGAGGTCGCTGAGCGTAGAGCGTTCCAAGGCCGCGAGCGTTGTGAGTGTTTCCAACGCGCGGTCGAGGGATTGTAGTGTTCCAGCCGAGCTTTCCTTGAAGATTGATTTGGGTCGTCCACGCGGTTTTTTGTGATTCTGCACCGGCTTTTTCCTGTGTGGTTAGGGCGTTGATTTAAGGCGTCGCGGCTTATTTTTCAAATCCAGCATTTTCCCTCGCAAAAATTGAAAAACTATCTCTTTCATTCCTTTCAGCACGTTAGGATATTTTTTCGCATAATGAAAAACATTTTCGAGAAAATTGCAAACCTCGCGGCTTGGTAAGATCATATTACCAATTCGGAGGAGTGTGTGATGTCTCAACAGAACCCTATCTTTATTCCCGGCCCGACGAATATCCCGGATCGTTTGCGTTTGGCGATGCAGGTTCAGACGCAGGATCACCGCGCGCCGGATTTTGTTGAAACCTTTGCGCCCGTGCTTGAAGACACCAAGCGCGTGTTTGGCACCGCCTCGGGCCAGGTCATCACCTTCCCGGCCAGCGGGACGGGCGGATGGGAAGCGTCGATCACCAATACGCTCAGCCCCGGTGATACGGTTCTGGTGGCGCGCTATGGCATGTTCAGCCATCGCTGGATCGACCTGTGTCAGCGTCACGGGCTGGATGTTCGGATCATCGAATGCGCGTGGGGCAGCGGTGCGCCGGCAGACAAGTTTGCCGAGGTTCTAGCAGCCGACAAGGCCCATGAGATCAAGGCGGTTCTGGTCACCCATAATGAGACTGCCACCGGCGTGCGTTCGGATATTGCGGCGGTGCGCAAGGCGATGGATGCCAGCGCTCATCCGGCGATGCTGTTTGTGGATTGCGTCAGCTCGCTGGCCTCGATGCCGTTCGCGTTTGATGACTGGGGCGTCGATATCGCGGTCTCGGGCTCGCAGAAAGGCTTCATGCTGGCGACCGGCATGGCGATCCTGTGCGTCAGCCCCAAGGCGCTGGCGGCGATGGAGACCGCCCAACTGCCGCGCACCTTCTTTGACTTCCGAGACATGATGAATGCCAACGCGTCGGGGGGCTTTCCTTATACCCCGCCGCTGCAGCTGATCTATGGCATGCGCGAAAGCCTGAAGATGCTGTTCGAGGAAGGCTTGGACAATGTCTATGCCCGCCACTTCCGTCTCGCCGAAGGCGTGCGCAAGGCCACCTTGGCCTGGGGGCTGGAGCTGGTGGCGCAGTCGCCGGATCTCTACTCGGACACCGTCAGCGCGATCTACGTGCCCGACGGCTTCGACAGCAATGCGCTGACGGATCATGCCTTCAATGCCTATGGCGTCAGCTTTGGCATCGGTCTGGGTGAGATGAACGGCAAAGCCTTCCGCATCGGCCATCTGGGCAGTCTGACGGATGTGATGGTTCTGTCCGGGCTGGCCACCATCGAAATGGCCATGGCCGATCTGGACTATCCGATCGAGCTGGGCAGCGGTGTGGCCGCAGCGCAGGAATACTTCCGCGCGGGCCGTGCCACACCCATGCAATCCGCAGCGTAAGGAGGCCCTGATGTTGGATGCAATGACCACAGCCGATTGCCTGACCATCGCCGATATGCGCGAGGCGCATGAGCGGATCAAACCCCATATCAACCGCACGCCGGTGCTGCGCTCCGCCTATCTGGACGACCTGACCGGCGCGCAGCTGTTCTTCAAATGCGAGAACTTCCAGGAGGCGGGCGCTTTCAAAGTGCGCGGGGCCTGCAATGCGGTCTTTGGCCTGAACGACGA
>NZ_JBXWSB010000142.1:0-9710 GCF_059613205.1 Ruegeria sp. BHSB064 | reverse complement strand
TGTGAAATATGCCTTTGATCAATATGTTCTGGACACAAACCGCCTGCAATTGACGCGGGAAGAGGTTCCCATTGCAACCGAGCCGCAAGTATTCGCGCTGCTTCGGCATCTTATCGAAAACCGCGAACGTGTCGTCTCGAAAGACGAGATTTTTTCGGTCATCTGGAAAGATCGGATCGTTTCAGATGCTGCCCTGAGCAGCAGGGTCAAAGCGGTGCGGGCTGCAATCGGAGACGACGGCGCGCGTCAAGCTCTGGTGCGAACTGTACACGGGCGTGGCTTCCAATTTGTTGGCACCGTTGAGGAAGCCCATGACAAGACCGGCGCTGCAACAGTCTTGTCGCAACCCTCCATTGCCATCATGACGACGTCAATGGTGCATCCGACAGATGCTCAACGAGCCTTTGGTGAAGGGTTAGAGGACGATATCAGCGCGGCCATTGGTCGAGTGGGAACGATTTATGTCGCGCGTTGTTCGGGTCAGAGCGACGCAAGAGAAGCGGCACAGGATTTGGGCGTTCGATACGTGCTTGGGCTCAAGCTGCGCTTTTCTGGCAATGCCTTTCGTCTCAACGCATCGCTGTTGCATGCGGGACGGCAAGCAGAGGTTTGGGCAGACCGCTTTGAAGGGCAGCTTGAGGACCCCTTTGAAGCGCAAGATCAGGTTGTGGCCGCCATCTTGGGCCGCCTGGTGCCGAACATAATGATGGTCGAAGTGCAACGCGCCTTGGCGGAAGCCGACGTTACGGACGCATATCATGAACTCTTAAGGGCGACGCCCCTTTGCATGCGAATGGACGCGGAAGACAATCGGCAGGCGGTGATCCACTTGCGGCGCGCATTGGACCTGGATCCGGACCATGCTTTGTCGCACGCCATGCTGGCGTGGTGCCTTGGGCAGCAGGCGATGTCTGATTGGGCACCGGATGGCCCAACAGCGCTTGCAGAAGCGATGGAGCATGGAAAATACGCGCTGAACCTGGCGCCGCGCGACACATTGGTCCTGACTTTCGTAGCCACTGCTGAAGTGGCCGCAGGGCAACATTTGGCAGCGCGCCACCATCTTGAGTCGGCGCTTGAACTGGATCCCAGCCTGGCTTGGGCCTGGGCGATGTTGGGGGCCGTTGAGACCTTTGCCGGGAACATGAACGAAGCGGTTGCCAACTACGAAAGAGCGCTGCGCCTGAGCCCGCATGATCCGATGCGATTTAGCTATTACTTCGGCATCGGCGCTGCCCGATACGGATTGGGCGAATATGAAGATGCATTGCCACTACTTGAACAAGGCTACATTGAAGCCCCGGGCTCTACATGGGCACCGCGGTTGATCTTGGCCTGTGCGGCCGAACTTGGCTTGGCAGAAAAGATGCACGCCATGGCTGAGACTGTCCGCGCTGTCAGGCCGGATGCCACGGCCGAGAAACTCGTTGCCGCGAGTGTCGTGAAAGATCAGGCATACCGTGATCGCATGCTCAATTCATTTCGCAAGGCAGGTTTTTGAAAACACTGGTCCCGCGCCTACGGCTCATGCGACCTTTCTGTTTGGTTGATAATGTCTCAGGCGCGCAATTTGTGTTTCGCCAAATCCACGCAAAGAAACTGTCTCGGCCTCGCCAATCTTGAAGTCATCGATCAATTCGTCGCGCATGGACTCGCAGATCGTGATCTCCATGGGGTTTGACTGAGCCTGCAAACGCGCGGCCATGTTCACCGCTGGTCCGAAGACATCGTAGACGTATTTCTGAACACCAACCACCGAACCCACGACAGAGCCGCTGGCGATACCGATGCGAGCACGCCATGTGTGCGGGTGGGTTTGATTGCGCCTCTCCAGAAAGCGCATCATTTTTGACGCGACACGCGCCGCAGAAAGCGCATGATCTGGCGTGGAATGCGGTAATCCAGTCACCGCCATATAGCAGTCGCCGATGGTTTTGATCCGCTCGCTGCCGTGCTGCTCACCAATCTGATCGAATGCTGTGAAAATAGAGTTGAGTTCAGAAACGGTTACATTCGGGTCGCCCGCTGCGGCCATCTTCGTAAATCCGACAAAATCCAGCATGATGACCGTGACCGGCTCGAACAATCGAGGCGTGACACACCCGAAGGTCATGAATTCCTCGTAAACCGATTTTGGCATCATGTTCAAAAGCAGTTTTTCAACCCGCCTGTTTTGCCGTTCGAGCTCTCGGGTGCGCTTGTCAACCATAGCTGCATAGCTGTCGATCATGGCTTCTGTCTCGCGAAGGCGCGAGATGTTATGACCTTCGATGACGATCAACCTGTTGCCCTCGTGTTCTGCTTCATGGGCACTGAGTTCAACGACCAAAGTACGATGTTTAACCTTCGTGCGAACCTCCACCGGCTCCCTGTCTGGCAGGTCTTTCAATATGAAGGACAGGTCCAAATTCAATACCTGGCCCTGTGCCGCATCGCTGAACCATGTCTCAAACGTTTGGTTCTGCGAAACGATGACGCCGCTGTCAGCGTCAACGATGCAGATGCCAACATTGATGGAACCAAGTAGCCTCGCGCTGATGTCTTGTATCTGCATGGAACTACCTGACAATAAGCGAACGGCGCGCTTCAACGGCGCAAAGCGTTTTGGAAAGATCGTCCGGAGCAAAGCCCGCTTCGGTCAGCGTCTCGCTCAGAAGCGCTATGATTTCATCGAATTGCGCGTTTGTGACGGTCAAGTGGCGATGTGCGCTCACCAGTCGTTGATCTGTGTAATTCGCAGGACCCCCCAATATTGACGCGAAGAATTTCGTCTGGTGATCAATCAATTTGGCCATGTCGACGTCGTCGAAAAAAGGACCCACAATATCGCTGTCCAGCACTCGGTCATAAAAGTCGATGATGACCTTATGCAAAGCACGCATACCGCCGTATTTGTCAAAAAGCGGGAGTGTTCTTTTGAATTCGGAACGCCCAAGCATGAATGGTCTCCTGAAAATGTTGGCCCGGTGGAATCCCACCGGGCTGAGGGCTTTTTCAAGCGCGGTGAATGATGACCTCGGCATATTCCGCCGGAACAATCATGGCCTGAGTGTCAGTCGAGTAATTCCGGGCAACTGCGATCAGGTCCGCCGCGAGTTGCGGTGCCCGGTCGCCGACAGCGGCAAAAGCCTTGTGCATGGGGCCGTAAACTTCGCGCCAGCGGTCCACCCAGTGTTGAGGTGAGCGTTCGCGGAAAGTGAAATGACGTCTTGTGATTTGGATCCTTTTGGCCTGTGCACCAAAAAGTTCGTGCAAACGGGCTTCAGTGCCCCACTCCAACGGCGAGCGAACGCCAGGCATCGGGGGTACATGTCGTCCGATGGTCCGGAACACTTCGCCAACGAAACTTTCCGGCGTCCAGTTGGCAAGACCGATGGTGCCTCCACTACGACAAACGCGCAGCATTTCATCGGCGGCCACCTGTTGGTTGGCCGTAAACATGACCCCGAACGTAGAGGTTACGTGATCAAAGGACGCCGTTTCAAAAGGCAGATCTTCTGCATCCGCTTCTCGAAAAGCAACCGCCAGGTGCTCGGCCTTGGCGCGGGCGGCACCGGCACGCAATAGACTTGCAACATAGTCCGTGGAAACGACATCGCAGTGCCGCCGCGCGGCCGCAAGAGTCGCATTGCCGTTTCCTGCAGCCACATCCAGAACGCGCGCGTCTGGGCGCAAATCCATGGATTCGGCAAGAGTTTCTCCAACAATCTGCAAGGTAACGCCAACGGCCGCGTAATCGCCAGAAGACCATGTTGCGTGTTGCTTTGATTTTACCGCGGCCAAATCAGGTGCGGCAGGAAGTGTGGCTGCTGTGTTCATTGTCTGTCTCCATTGATTTCGCTTTCAATGGAAATACTCTTGCCAAAAGTTCGGAGTTGAACCTTGAAGGAGACGTGTAGATTACCTGATGTTTTCTGCAGATTTGCCAGTTTCTGGCAGTTTCGGTCGAGATCAGAGGGCTCCTCGACGTACGTGGTGCCATGCTAAATTGAGTTCGACGATTACCGCTGACAAATCTCCGCTATGCGGGTGCGGCTGCAACGTCCGGATTGAATGTTCAGTGTCTGGAGTGGGCCGCCCGTGAATCCCCATTGAGATAACAACACGATCCCGCCTTCTAACTGATTGCGCGCGCTGTCCCGCGAGCCAATCTGACCGGCGTCAATCGCAGCTAAGAAGCAGGCAATTTGAATTTCTACGCTGTCGGCATCCAAGTCGATTTCGGCGACACTTGCGGCCATGGACGAGCTATACCCCGCGAAGGTAGCACGCTTGGCTTTCGTGATAGGTGCCTGAAAAGACGCTTCAACCGACAGGCCCCCTAAACTGTTCGAACGCTGCCCGGAGATTGTCCCGTCCAGCTCTTGTAGGCATTTGTAAACGCAGCCTGATCGGAGTAGCCGAGTGCGAACGCAATTTCAGACAGGCTCAGCTTGGGGTCATCAAGATACTGCTCGGCCAGCCTTGCGCGAATGTCTTTTAGAAGTTGTTTGTAGCTCGTGCGCTCCTTGGCAAGCTTGCGACCCAGTGTACTGACGCTCATCCCCAGCGTAGTCGCGATTTCATCTTGCGTGGGTGCACTGAATGACAGTCGCGATGTGATCTCGCCCTGCACCAGCGCACTCGTTTCCCCGATGATTGGCGGCAGGTCTTTCATCAGGTTTTGCACATGCGTTTCAAGATGCAACAGCAAGGCTGGGTCCGTGTCCTTGATGGGAACATCCATCACGGTCTTTTCGAACAATATTCCCGGAACACGCTGGTTTTGTTTGACTGTGACCGACAAGGCATCCGAGATCAGAGTGCACTTTTCCTCGCTCATCTTATGCGGAAACCGTATCTCCAGCACCGGCAAGGGCGTTTCAGCTGCAATTTGAAGACTGGTCAAAAAGGCGGAAACCCGAAACTCGTTGTGAGCCCCGGCAGACCGCAATACCTGAGCAACGGAATCTATCTCAAGGAACACACCGCGCTCTTCTTCATAGAACGACATTTTGGCGAAACCCGCGCCACACGTACGTAGGTAACGGCTTTTTCAATCGCCGCACCAACAGTCGGCGAGTTCAAAACGACATAGCTGAGTAACGTCGTTTTTCTTGGGTTGAATGTCTTGCCAGCAAAGATCGCAAACAGGGGATCTCCGGTCTCTTCGATCGCTAGGTCCAGAAGGCGTTGCTCATTGCGAACATCGACGAAGTTTGGCGGTGCATCGAGAACATCCACCGAGAGGTTGACCGACCTCAAGAGCTTAGCAACATCTGAACCGCGATTATCCAGAAGCTTGGCTATGTGATGCACGCCAAAACCCGGAACATTCCAAGACTGGCTATCAGTATTCACGTCGCTTTTTGTCATCCTGATACGTTGCCTGAGACTGACCCACTGAAAACTCGGGGGACTTTTTGGTTTTGGGCAATAATAGACAGGCTCCAAAAGCTATGCCAAGCAAAGGTTTGCAGGCTGGCACAAGGGCAACCGTACGGAAGTGCGTCGACTTGACGGAAATTCCCAAAAAACTGAGCTCCTCTCACAATATCTAAGCCCAGCGCGTTCCTAGATTGGAGATGTAATCGAACGACAAGGAGATTAAATAAAATGGAACGCTTCAGCACATTCACAAAACACGTCATTGCACCGGCACTGGTGATTGCTCTGACAGCAGGATCCGCCATGGCAGGGCCGGGTCACCACGCTGTAGCCGCACATCACGGCGCCAAAATCAGCCACTCGGAAACATTGACCGGCACGGCGCATGAATCAACGGATATGACAACAACCGTTACCGGAAAAATTGTTAACCTCATTGCCAACCTGTCTCCGTTGGACGCGACGCAAGATTTGGGCAGCTCCAAGGTCGTTTCGCCCGTCATCGGCAACGCTGTCAATCATGCGGCAACGCCCTCTCCGCTTGAAGCTACGCAGGATGCGGGTGCCGGGGCCGTCGATACAAGTGGGAAACTGCTTCAATCACAGCACGCCAGTGGGGACTTCTACTTGGACGGCGAGTCGCATTTCCAGTCCGCGCCCACGGTTCAAAACAACGGCCTTGCCGATACCAGTAAACAGGTTGGCGATGCTGATGGAACCATCAAACAGGATGCGGAACAAAAGGTTCAGGACATGTCAGCAAGTCAGTACCTCGATGCGATTGCGCAAGCCGCTGGCGGCGTCCTCAAGGTCAAACAATGGCAAGATAACCCCAACAAACCCCCAATCGGGCGCCCTTAAACGAAATGCAACGGAACCAGGTTCCTGAATCCACGTTGGCCAGGTCAGTTCTTTGACCCGGCCACTTCATACCGGCTCAAATGATCTCGTTCACTTGGTTGTCGCAACTTTCCATATAGTGACGCGTGTCAAATTATTCCGCGCACACGTGTATCTCTGCCTCAATCGGTCGAGCCCCCTGGGTGCTTAAAGGATGATCTCAGAAACAGCTTCAAGGCCGCTTGCAACTGCCCGTTCCGAAAGTGCGATATGCCGATACGAAAAGCATCGTCCATTGGTACTAGTTTAGTTTGGGTCAGGTCGTTTTCTCGTTGCGTGGCAAGGTCCGTACCCGCCGTATGACGACGCAAAACTTCAGAAACCGGCCAATCAACCACTTGATGAAACGCGTGAACCCGATGCCGCTCCGGAACTCAAACTCTTCATAGTGGAACCGTCGCGAAGTTATGCCGTAGTGCGTCAGCCCAGCCTTAAGCGACACCCGAAGACTGGCTGGGCCACAGAACGAAACCTTGGCCTGCGACAGGTTCGGCCCAACTGAGTCGGAAATCTGTTTTGCGCTGATCCGCTGACCTTCATTCGAGACCACAAGGTGCAGTTGCAAATTTGGCTTCACCCGGGCCAGGGCTTCAATTTCTTCCAGATGCGGTGCGTCTGAGCGCGATTTGACACAATAAAAGAGGGTCACAGGCTCGCTATTGGTATCCAGCGCATCGGCCCAGGCCAGAAAGGGTGTGATACCGATGCCTCCTGCCACCCAGACCTCAGGTCTTTTGCCGGCGTGGCGGAACCTTCCAAATGGCCCCTGAACATGCACCAACTGATCCTCTTTCAACACGCTTTTCAAATTGGCGGTATAGTCCCCAAGCGACTTAATCGTCACGCGAAGATCGCCGTCCGAGCCGATCTTTGAAAAACTGAACGGGTGAGGTTCGTGTTTTCCAGCACCGGTGAATCGCAGGACGCCAAACTGCCCGGGCACCGGGCCTAGCCCTTCTCCCTCGGGCTCCAACGTGATGGCAAGCGCTCCGCCGGTCGTTTCAAGCTTTGAGATTTTGTAGCGGTAAGACGGGCGCAACCTGTCCGGAAGCAACATCCACAGGTAAGCGGCCACACCAGCCACACAGAACAAACCTGTGTAAAGCCCGACAGGATCGGTCATCGCAAAGGGTTTCGTGATAAGAAAGAAATGCAGAGCGCCAACGGCAAACAGAGCACCCATCGCTTTGTGCGACCATTTCCACAGGTGGTATGGCACGAAGGTCGCCACTGAGAGAAGAACCAACAGGAGAAGACCATACAGGCTTATTTCGCCGAGTGACTCAGCAAAGTCGTTTAATGCGGTTTCGCGACCCAACCCGGGTATTTCAGCCCCTATCGTATCGTGCATAAGTAAGGCCGCCATGGCCACGATACCTGACCATTTATGCAGGATATAAACCCGGTCCAGCCCACCGAACAGATGCTCGATACCCCTCAGACGCGTGGACAGAATCTGACCCCACGCCATGAGGATAAGTGCAGCAAGACCCAAATACTGCGAAAACAATGCGGCTCGGTCCGTGATGCCTGGCAGGGAAAAGAGCTGATTTGCCGGAATAAGCGTTGTTGCACAGATCAGAATGAGGCCAATTGGATTCATCTCGGGTCCTTTTTGAGAATGGGGTTGTCTTTACCTGAGAAGCTGTTGCATCCGACAAAATTGGCCTTTCGGCAGAATTCAAGCGGCATAGGTCGAAAGTTTATGCCTTTAAGTGCGCTGGGTTTGACCAAACCGGCAGAGCTCATATCAATCTCACTACGGTGTCTGGCTGCGGCGCCCTTAAATAAGCTTGTGGACCACCTTTTGAGCGGCCTAAGTTGGTCCACAGAGATAGTTATTTGGAAGGTTGCTATCTCAGGGCCGCATCCGAGGGCATTGTCAGGTCATTTTCGATGGCTCGCCAGCGCCAATGCATCTTGCCGATGATAACGATCACGACCTCGTCCAGATGCCATTTGTCGGCCGGTCGCGGCCGATCCCGTCGGACCTTCGCGGCAAATTGAACACCAAAACGTGCCCCCTAAACTCTAACCGTTTCGTAGGAAACCGTGACGCCCCACGCCGCCAACAGATTTTCAACGACACGAAGACTGAGAGCAAAGCGATGGCTCGCCCAGCCCGCATAGCCGATGATCACGCGCGGGAAACGGAAGCCCTTGAGACGAGAAAGATCTGACGGATTTAACATGACGTCGCGCTATAACGGCAAGTCGGCTTCAACAACCTGACAATGCCCCGTCCGGTAATAATGCCCGCGGCCAGTGCAGACGATGAAATGGCAGCAACCAATTAACGGTCAAGTACTTGGAAACACGCCCGATCTGTCTTCAGCTTCAAAGAAAGGTCCAATGTGAACGGAAGATGAATAGTGTGTTCAGTATCCATTCAGACAACTTTGGTCATACTTGCCATTGCTAGGCCTGATCGATCGTACGCGAAAATGGATATATTGTGATATAGTAATGTTTGTGCAGTAAGGCCATCGTCCGATTCTCCGCGTATTTCGATCTGGCGTTGATCTTAGTGTTGTGTTGAGGGTTAAAAGGTTTTTGGCATGCGTGTGCTGTTTCTTTTGTTCGGACTTGTAGTTTTCCCGACATCGGCGTTGGCTTACATCGGGCCAGGTGCTGGCTTAGGCGCAATTGGTACGCTCATTGCACTATTTGGTGCAGTACTGCTCGCGTTCGTCGGATTCGTTTGGTACCCGCTCAAACGCTTGGTGAAGCGCAGAAAAGCTTCCGACAAGACAGCTACTGAGAACTCAGATACCGACTTATGACTGTTGCAGTTGGCTTGGTATCAGTTGGCCTTTTTGTTTTGGCATTGAGAGAATTTCGCGTCATCCCAAATGCGAAAGAAGCAATTGATGTCGCCAAGGGCGCTCTGGCCGTGATGCGCGACCAGGACCTCAACGAAGCTTCCCGCGAAGCAGAGGTACAACAGGCGTCGCTGCGAATGTTTGGTTGTTTCGGGCAAATTCTTTGGCGGTTTGCGGCGGTAATTGTGGTAACGGCCTTGCCGATTGTCTCAGCAGATGCTGCAGGTATTGCAAGCAGATCAGATGTTTTAGCCTGGCTGCTTCACCCGGGTGTTATCGCCTTAATTTCCTTGTTAATTATTGCAATCTGGGGTTTGAGCTCGTGGCTAAAAAGTTTGAAGTAAAATATGGCCGGACTGAGCGGATAATACACCGATTGGCGTTTTCGAGTGCTTCGGTCCAGTTGGCGGCGTCCGACATTGAAGACCGCATGATGGCCGAGCGTTTCGCGAATGCGAATGACAAAAACCCGGTACTGATAACTTCTTTGGCGCGCGCTGGCACGACATTGGTGCTCGAGCTGTTGTCTCAGCTTCCCGAACTCGCGTCACATACTTATCGAGATATGCCATTTGTTCTTTCACCTCTGTTGTGGAACCGGTTTTCCCGCCGATTTCAGAA